>NZ_QSOX01000007.1:35469-217685 GCF_003466325.1 Bacteroides sp. 4_1_36 | reverse complement strand
TAATAGTAACACATTTATTAGTTTGTAAATGTGTCTACCTATATCAGGATAAGACAAACGGCTTTTACATTATAGGGTAAACATCCGGTAAATATAATCTGCTGATTATTAGCTTATATATTGTCGGTCGTAACCTTTAGATGTCTTTCGCTTTGAAGGCCAGCGCATACATTCGCATCTGCTTTACCATAGACAGCAGTCCGTTGCTACGGGTGGGCGACAAGTGTTCCTTCAGTCCTATTTTATCAATGAAATAGAGGTCGGCGTTCAGTATCTCATCCGGTGTGTGCCCGGAGAGTACTTTGATAAGCAGTGAAATGATTCCTTTCACAATCAGTGCGTCGCTTTCGGCCTGGAAAATAATTTTTCCGTCCACTTCGTCTGCCTGCAGCCATACGCGGCTCTGGCAACCTTCAATCAGGTTTTGTTCCGTCTTGTATTTTTCGTCGAGCGGTTCCTGCTCGTTTCCTAAATCAATAAGAAGTTGGTACCGGTCCATCCAATCGTCGAAATCATTGAATTCGGCAATTACTTCATCTTGTACTTCGTTGATACTTATCATGGAATTTACTATTTACGATTTACTATTTGATTGTCTATTTCTCATTGTAGATGACTTCGAGCAAGGTCTGTCCCACTGCGTTGAGAGTGCCCTTGTCGATGATGTCCATGGTGTCGTCTATCGTGTGCCAGAAGTCACCGAAGCCGGTGTCGCAGTTCGGGTCATAGTTGATGATGTCTACGCAGGGAATCTGCCGCAGGTTGTATACATACATATGGTCGTCTGTCACTTCGGTGCCTTTTTCTTTGGGGAAGAAGTTGCCGAAGCCCAGGCGGTGGGCTGTGTTCCATATCTTGTTCACGTACTTACCGGCGGTTCTTTGAGAGAACTGTTCCTTGTAGAAGGTGGCGTTCTTTCCACCCACCATGTCGAGCAGGATGCCGTAGCGGGCATTATAGCCGTCTACATGAGGTACTCGTCCCCAATATTGCGAGCCCAGGCACCAAGTGTCGTTCTTGTATGCACCTTGATAGAAGTAGGGGATGCCATAGTCTTCGGCGTCAAAGAAGATGATGTCGATGCCTATGGCTGGAGCCTGCTGCTGTAGTTGGCGGGCCACTTCGAGCAATACGCCCACACCGCTGGCTCCATCGTTCACACCCAGGATGGGGCTGTGATGCTTCGTCTTGTCGGCATCCTGGTCGGCATAAGGACGGCTGTCCCAATGGGCACAGAGCAGTACACGCCTTTTGCTTTCCGGATTATAGGCGCCGATAACATTGCGCGCTTTCAGGATGGTGTTGTCGTAAGCCACCAGGTCGGCATGCTGGTTGTATACTTTGGCGCCGAATTCTTCCAGCTTCTTGGCAAGGAATTCTCCGCAGGCTTTGTGGGCGGCGGTGTTGGGCACGCGCGGACCAAAATCCGCTTGGGTCTGTATGTATTGGTATGCACTGTCTGCACTGAACTGGGGCACTTGGACAGTCGCTTTGGTCGCATCGCCCTCACTGTCATTATCGGCTGCAGACTTGCTGCTGTTGTTGCTGCATGCCACTATCGCTACAATCAGCAACAGCAGCAACGGGATGAATGTATAATTCCGTTTCATTCTCTTTCTGTATTAAAACTTAGTTTCACTTCTTTCTTTCCAACTTTCAGTGTTACCGCAGCGCCGTTTATCAGCGGTACATTCATGCTGACATGTCCGACGGGAAAATCGAAACATATCGGGTAATCGTATTCCTTCACCAAATCGGCCAATGCGCCATATAGGTCTTTTCCCAGGGACTTGTTCTCCTCGTATTCGGTGAATTGTCCGATGATGAGGCCGGAAAGCTTGTCGAGGACACCTCCCAGTTTGAGATTGTACATCATGCGTTCCACCGCATGCGGGCGTTCTCCCACATCTTCGATGAAGAGGATGGTGCCTTCGGCGGGAATATCGTAAGGAGTACCACGCAGCCCGTAGAACACAGACAAATTGCCGCCGCGCAACACGCCTTTTCCCTCTCCCTTATGATTTAGTTTGTGCCCCGGGCAGACATAACTGAATGCTTCGGTTCCTCCCAATGCCTGCCCGAACAGTATATCCTTCAGTGCTTGTGTGCAGAAGTCGTCTTCCGGTTCTACTGTGAGATGGCGCGCCATGGGGGCGTGCAACGACGCGAAGCCATTCTGCTGGAACAGATTATGGAGGGCGGTGATGTCACTGAATCCGATGAGCCATTTGGGATGCTGCCTGAACTTGGTAAAATCCAGTTTGCCTATCAGATGCACGGCTCCGTAACCGCCCCGACTACAGAATATGACTTTGGCTTCTTCATCGTCCATGGCTTCCTGCAGGTCCTCGAGGCGTTGCCGGATATTTCCTGCATACGTTCCGTTGGAACTCCCCGCGTGCTTTGCGAATACGACTTCCAGCCCCCAGGACTTCAAACGTTTGTAGGCGCCTTTCAGGAAAGATTTGTCAATCTTGCTGGAAGGGGAGAGAACAATGACACGGTCACCTTCCTGCAGATACGGAGGGAAAATAAGACTACCCATATATATTATCAATCTATTTTGGGCAAAAGTACACAATTCACCACAGATATCACAGATTAACACGGATTTTTAACAGAAGAGAGGGAGGTTATATATGATATATAATCAACAGAGTAATTCAAATTCTGTTCAAATCCGTGTCAATCTGTGTAATCTGTGGTGAACATATCAAAATGATATTAAACATATAAAATTTCAACGGGGCAAATGCTGTATTTCTCGACATTTTTTTAGATATTTGCTAAAAATCTAACGTTATGGAACCGATACGGAACTTTGCCCAGTTAACAGCCCACCTGAAAACCTTGAATAAGAGGAAACGTATTGCGGTAGTCTGTGCCAATGACCCTAATACAGAATATGCCATATCCCGTGCCTTGGAGGAGGGGATTGCGGAATTTCTGATGATTGGCGATTCTGCCATATTGGAAAAATATCCCACTTTGAAGAAATATCCTCAATATGTCAGTACCTTGCATATAGAAGATTCCGATGAGGCTGCACGTGAGGCGGTGCGTATCGTACGCGAGGGTGGAGCGGACATCCTGATGAAAGGCATCATCAATACCGACAATTTGCTACGTGCCATTCTGGACAAGGAACATGGTTTGTTGCCTAAAGGAAAGATTCTGACCCATCTGGCCGTGATGCAAATACCTACTTACGATAAACTGCTCTTTTTCTCCGATGCTGCGGTCATTCCCCGCCCGACGCTGCAACAGCGCATTGAAATGATTTGGTATGCCATCCATACTTGCCGCTATTTCGGGATAGAGCAGCCACGTATCGCGCTGATTCATTGCACGGAGAAGGTAAGCGCCAAATTCCCCCATTCATTGGACTATGTGAATATTGTGGAACTGGCGGAAGCCGGAGAGTTCGGCAATGTCATCATCGACGGCCCGCTGGATGTGAAGACCTCTTGTGAGAAGACGAGCGGTAACATCAAAGGCATTGTATCACCGATTGACGGGGAGGCGGATGTGTTGATATTCCCAAACATCGAATCGGGCAATGCTTTTTATAAGGCTGTATCTCTGTTTTCTCATGCCGATATGGCCGGGTTGCTGCAAGGACCCTCATGTCCGGTGGTATTACCGTCGCGTAGCGATTCCGGTTTGTCCAAATATTACAGCATTGCCATGGCTTGCCTGACCAGCGGGGTGAAAGAGCCTTGATTGTAATTAGTAATTTGTAATTCGTAATTTGTAAATCGTAATCAATGAAAATACTGGCAGTAAATCCCGGTTCCACCTCGACAAAAATTGCTGTCTATGAGGATGAAACTCCCCGTCTGGTACTCAACATCCGGCATTCGGTGGAGGAGCTTTCCCAATTTCCCCGCATCATCGACCAGTTCGAATTCCGCAAGCACTTGGTGCTGGAAGCGCTGGAGGCCAATGACATTCCCTTTAAGTTCGATGCCATCGTCGGCCGTGGGGGATTGTTGAAACCCATTCCTGGCGGTGTGTATGCCGTGAACGATGCCATGTTGGACGATATGCTCCACGCCATGCGTACCCACGCCTGCAACTTAGGTTGTCTGATAGCCCACGAACTTGCCGCCATGCTGCCCGGCTGCCCCTCTTTCATAGCCGATCCCGGCGTGGTGGACGAACTGGACGATGTGGCACGCATCACCGGTTCGCCTCTGATGCCCAGCATCACCATCTGGCACGCCTTGAACCAGCGAGCCATCGCCCGGCGCTATGCTGCCGAGCGTAGTGCCCTGCAGCCCGAAGCTCCCGTGCATTACGAAGACCTCAATCTGATTGTCTGTCACTTGGGTGGAGGCGTTTCCGTAGGAGTCCACCGCCACGGCCGTGCGGTGGACGTGCCCAATGCCCTCGACGGTTTCGGTCCTTTTTCGCCCGAACGTGCAGGTACCCTGCCCGCCGGGCAACTGATAGACCTTTGTCACTCGGGGCGTTACACTACCGAAGAACTGAAGAAACGTATTTCCGGCAAGGCGGGACTTGCCGCCCATTTGGGTACTACCGACATTCCCGCCATAGAGAGGCGCATCGCTGAGGGAGACACCCATGCCGCTTTGGTGCTTGATGCCATGATTTACCGCATTGCCAAGGAGATAGGCGGTGCTGCTGTTGTGCTTTATGGCAAGGTGGACGCCATTCTGCTTACGGGAGGTATGGCACATTCCGAGTACATCACTTCGCGGTTGCAGGAGCGCGTGTCTTTCCTTGCTCCCGTCCACGTCTATCCCGGAGAAGACGAATTGGAAGCATTGGTAATGAATGCGCTGGGAGCTTTGCGTGGAGAGCTTCCGGTGCAGGTTTACCGATAATAATCATATCGCTTTTGTTCTTCATGAAAGTGTCATAACTCACCACAGATTACACAGATTCACACAGATAAATATGTCAGATATCAATAAACTAAAAAAATCTGCGTGAATCTGTGTAATCTGTGGTGAGTTATGACATATATGGAATCCCGGTTTACTTACCGTAATCGTCGTACATCATCAACAGATGTGAGGAGCTCCAGCTGAAATGGGGAGCTTTCAGGCGTTCGCCGGTATGGGTTCCGTAGTTCTCGTGGATGGGGGCACCCTCTTTCAGCCCGCTCAGGCGGTCGAAGACTTGCAGCGTATATTCATCTGCCAGCTGGTTGTAGCCGTAGTTGCGCAGTCCACGGATGGCAAAGTAGGTCTGGTCCAGCCAGATGGGGCCACGCCAGTAGCCGCGCGGATTGTATTTGGGATTGTCGGCGGCAATGGTCGGGAAGGGGATATACGTGGAGAACTTTGCCGTATCTTGAAGCATGGGCAGCATGCTGTCCACTTGCGCTTGTGTGGCAATCCGGGTCCACAACGGAGTGTAGGCTTCGCAGCCCGGCTCTTCGATGAATGAACCGTCCTTCAGACGGCGGTCGCAGAAGAAGTTGATGTTCTTGTCAAAGAAATAGTCGGCTACCTGGCTACTGTAGTCCGGTGCGTCGAAAGGTATCTTCAGCAGGCTGGAGAATTTCTTCAGCAGTTTGCATTCCAGTGCCAGATAAGCGTTCAAGTCCACACTCTCCTGATCCATACTCCAGGCATCCTCGTAGCCTTCGTTTTTCAGCATCACGGCGCCGTCAAAACGGATGGCGTTGTCCATACCGCTTTCCCAGGCGGCAGCTTCCAGTGTTCCGTCGGTAGCACCGTATTCGCACATGCCATTGCGGTTGTGGTCGCGTTTTTCGTACCACCATTTATAATAGGAGAGCAGTTGAGGGTACATTTCGGCAACGAAGGCGGTGTCACCCGTATGGGTGAAGATTTCGTCGACAGCCCAGCATACCAAGGGAGGTTTGCTGTCACGGGCATTGTTCTCGGAGGGGTCGGTATAGATACAGTCGATAATCATGCCGTCCGGTTGCTGGTAGTCGAACATGGCGCGGATGTTGTTCTTGGCCAGTTCGGGGTCGAACTTGGCGGTTCCGGCACTGAAGCGCCAACTGTCCCATGCCCAGAAGCCGACGAAATAACCTACGGCATGGCTCGGGATGATGCCTTCGTGAAGCAATCCGCCGCGGTGTGTCCGCCAATTGGAGATGAGCGTGGTGACGGCTTTCACGGCGATGCGGTCGTATTCGGGCTTCATGTCCTTGCGCAGTATCTTGGTGAGGTAACCTTCCCAACGTTCGGCATTGGCTTGCAGGGCGGGGGTGGGATTATTGAGCAAGCCCGGCAGGTTTTGCAGGCCGGCAGTCATCTCTTTTTCGGAAGTGAAGAAAGAGATGGCTACGTTGACGGGGTAGCGCGGAGAGCGGACGAGGGCTGTATAGTTATTGTCAGTCTTGGCCAGCTCTACATTAGGAGTAAAGGTCACGGTTACGGTTTCGCCACTGGGATGACGGGCGATGACGGAGTTCTGTTCTACGCTGACGGTGATGTCTTTGCCCCATTGGCTACCGGAGAACAGCAGGTCTTCAGCCGTGTCGGCTTCGATGCGCAGCAAGGCGGTCGAGGCACTTGTGAAGTTGAGCCGTTGCGTGATGCTCCCGTGGGTGGAATGTGCCGACATATAGAGCTCGCCGGGGTAATAGCAAGTGGAATCCGGAACAAAAATCTCTTGTGTATCTTTGGCAAAGCTTACGACGGCGGCTGACTGTGCCATCCACTGGCGGCGGAACATATCGAGGCTGAAGGGGCCGCAGAAGCCGTTGACCCATTGTTGCCGTTCGGGCAGCGTGAAGCCCATCCACGAGCCGGCGTCGGTGAACCAACCATAGCAGCGGTGCAGGGTGTCGGGAGTGTAGGAGATGTCCAGTATGTCGGCGAAGGCATACCGTTTCTCCGTAGTGCTTTTCATGCCGGGGGTGCAGGCTGCGATGCCTGCGGCCAACAATGTGAAGCAGAGTATGCGTATAAATTTGTATTTCATATGAATGAGGTATTTAACGGTTATTTGTGCGCTTGTTCCGCTGCATCATCCTCCGGTGCGAGAGGGGCGAGCGTGAAGCTGTATTTCCATTCGTGCGGAGTGATGGTGTACTCGGGATGAACTTGTGCTCCCCAGGTATTGTCACCGCCTACGCCCATCTGCTTGTGGTCGATGTTGAGCCATATCATATCTTTCTTCTGGATGCTTCCACCGTGGCGGCGCTCCATCTGTGAGGGACGGTATTCAATGTCCTCCATCGGGAAGTTCCAGGCGCTTACGCTCAACGGTTCCTCGCCCACTACCAGCAGACCTTCACCGGCAGCATTGCGCAGGGCCACCCAGCGTACGTCACAATGATTGGCCGTCTCTTGGGCACGTACATACGGATGGAACTGTTCCCACACCGTGGCGTTGTAGAGGCCTATCAATGCTCCCGTCTTGCGGTCGGCGTACGTCTCTTGCGGACCACGGCCCAACCAGGTCATCATTTCATATTCGGCAGGGAGTATCATGCGCATGCCCAGACGAGGCATCTCGCTCAATGGCTTCTTGCCGGGGGTGAAGTGCATGGTTACCTGAACCTTGCCGTCGGGAGTGATTTTGTAGAGAGTCTGCAAATCAGCATCTTGTTCTTCCATGCGGTAGGTCGCAGTGACAGTAGCCGTTTGTCCGGCTTCTGCAACTTCGATGTTCTGCAGTTTGGCATCGCGTCCGGCGTTTCTCCAGGTGCCGCAGCGTATCAGGTGCCCATTTGGAATATCATTATCGGTCAACGGGCGCCAGAAGTTGGGTTGTAGCCCTTCTTTAATCAGATTCTTTCCGGTGTAGTTCAACTCTGTCATTTCACCGTTTCGGGTAGAGAAAGCTACCTGGAAGTTGTTGCCTTTCACGGTCAGTGTTTCGTTGTTGCGGTCTACGGTCAGCGTTCCTTCCACCGGCTGAACGGTTTTGGCTGACGGTGCAGAAGGCAATTCCCATTGTTCGATGGCAACCTCGTGTCCTTTCGGTACTAATGGCGCTTCGTGCTTGGTAAATGCACGCAGTGTGAGGAAATACTCCTTGCCGTCGGCAGGCAGCGCTTTCAGTGGCAATTCTATGTTGGCAGAGTTTCTGGGAGCAATCTTGGGGAAATCCATCTCACCGTTCTGAACGGTCTTGCCGTCGCATTCCACTGCCCAGCGGAGGGTATATCCTTCCAATCCGATGAAATCGTGCCAGTTGGTGACCTTTATCTTGTTCGGGGTGAAGGCGAGTGGTTCGAAATGGATATATTGCAATACCTTCTTCACTTCGTAGATGTGCGGGTGCGGGGTGCGGTCGGCAGCAACCAGGCCGTTGGCACAGAAGTTGGAGTCGTTGACGACACCTACAAATCCCATGTCGCCGCCAAAAGCCCAGATGTCGCGCTGGTTCTCGTCCTTGATGGCAAACGTCTGGTCCACCCAGTCCCAAATGAAACCGCCTTGCAGCTGGTCGTACTTGTAAATCAAGTCCCAGTAGTCCTGGAAGTTACCTACACTGTTACCCATGGCATGGGCATATTCGCAGAGAATCATGGGGCGGGCATCACGCTGGTTCACGTGTTGGCGCAACCTCCAGATGCGTGCGTACATGGGGCAATAGATGTCGCTCTTGGAGTTGTAGCCACCCCCTTCATATTGTACGGGACGGGTGGGGTCTATCTTCTTGGTATAGTCATACAGAGTTTCGAAGTGCTTGCCGTAGCCCGACTCGTTGCCCATAGACCAAGTCACGATGGCGGAGTAGTTGCGGTCGCGTGCAATCATACGGCTCATCCGCTGCATGAAAGACACCTCCCAGTCGGGATAGTTGGCAAGGGTCTCATCTTTGTGGAACATCATGCCATGGCTCTCGATGTTGGCTTCGTCTACCATATAGAGTCCGAATTCCGTGCAAAGCTCGTACCACGCATAGTTGTTCGGGTAGTGGCAGTTGCGTACACCGTTCAGGTTGAACTGCTTCATCAGCTGGATGTCGTGTATCATGGACCCCACGGTGATGGTACGTCCCTTGTGCGGGTCGTGCTCGTGACGGTTCACCCCCTTGAAGAGGACGGCCTGGCCGTTAATCATCTGCATGCCGTTCATCATTTCCACGGTACGGAAGCCGAAAAGGTGTGTAAAGGATTCCAGAGGTTTCCCTTGTGCGTCAAAGGTGCTGACTACCAGCGTGTAGGTGTTCGGTGTTTCGGCATTCCAGGTGCGTGCATTCGGGAAGACTTGCTGCTGGGTAAACAAGGTGTCCGTGGCAGAGGCTATGGACTTCTTCCGGTCATAGATAACCTTATCCCTGTCCATTACCTTCACTTCCACCGTTTCTCCGGCTTTAGGCCGATGGAGGAATACATCCAGCTTTAGTTCGCCATCCTTGTAGTTGTTTATCAGTTCCGCTGTCATCCGGAAGTCCTTGACGCGGCTCTGGGGGCGGGCGTAGAGATAAACACTCCGTTCGATGCCGCTGTATTTCCAGTAGTCCTGGCCTTCCAAGTAGGAACCGTCGCTATAACGGAATACTTTTACAGCCAGTCTGTTGTTGCCCTTCTTCAGCAGCTTGGTGATGTTGAAGTGCGACGGCAGGCGGCTGTCCTCGGCATAACCCGCCAATTCGCCGTTTACCCATACATAGTAGGCAGACTCCACTCCTTCGAAATCGAGGAAAACGTCCATGCCTTCCCAACCTGCCGGGACGGTGAACTCGCGGATATAAGCACCTACGGGATTGTAGTCGGTAGGCACGTAGGGCGGATTGGGGGGGAACGGATAACGGGTATCTGTATAGATAGGTGCATCGAAGCCTTGCAGTTCCCAGCTTCCCGGAACTTCAATTTTACTCCACTTGCGGGTACTGAATCCGGGCTTGTGAAAGTCTTTGGGGCAGAGGTCATTGTTCTTTGAAAAAAGAAATTTCCAGGTGCCGTCCAGAGTGATACGGCGTTCCGTTGCAGGATTAACGTCGAACCGTACGTCGGCGGGCAAGGCACGTTGTTTCAATGCGTTGGCTTCATTCGTAAACGGGGTGAAGTGGGCGTGCATCGGTTCTCTGTTCATTTCGTTGACTTGCGGGTTCTGCCACGGCTCGTTGTCGGCCAGGGCACCGGTGCAAAGCAGCGAAGAAAGGAGAAAGGTATAAAGTTTGGTTTTCATTATTAATAGGATTTAGTGATATAAAAATGGCTCTTGTCAGAGACCGGTGTCTGTCAAAAGAGGGTAAAAGCCCTATATCGAGCAGAACAATGTCACCAGGAACGGAACGCTGAAATCGACCACAAACCCGTGGAAGATGGAAACTACGACAAACTGCTGTCCGGCTGTCCGTGTGATGATGGGTAGTGTGGTGTCCATCGTCGTGGCTCCTCCGGCAGAGATGGGGGCAAGGTTTCCGAACCATCGTACCAGCAACGGGGCGGCTAGCAGTGTCAGAATCTCCCGGCTGATATTGGCAAGCAGGGCGATGGTGCCCAGCTCGGCTCCCTTGTATTCGGTAATGAAGATGCTGGAGAGCGAGTAATAGCCGAATCCCGAGCCTACGGCCAGACAGTCCGTTATAGAACGGTGTGTCAGAATCAGACTGACGGCTGCCGAACCTGCCAGTGTTCCCAGTATCGTCATGATGGGCAGGAATACCAGTCGCGGATTGAGTGAACGGAAGTTCTTCAGGGTCTGCGGGTCGTTGCCTACGCTCAACCCTACACTGAACATCAGCGCGCAAAGCGCGTAGTAGCTGATATTGGTTTCTGCAATATCAAAAGGCAGCAGATGGCACACACCACAAATCGTACCCAATACAAAAAAGCCCACAATGATAAGACTTCCTTTCATGCCCTGCCTCCTTTCCTTTTATACAAGGCTCTCCAGAGTGCCCAAGCAGCGATAACACTTCCCAAGGTCCCTCCCAGGGTGAGGACAACGGCTTCATATCCGATGGTATGGAGTCCTCTGATAATCTCTTCGTTACTTCCTACCTCAATACCGAGGATAAACAGTAGCAGCCAGATAAGCAGGGTGATGATTGGATGAATCTTCTTTAAGTCCCGTTTCCGTAAGAGGTAGCCCAGCAGCATTCCTGTGAGCATTAGTCCGATGATTGTAAACATTGTCTGTATGGTTTTGTGAATAGATGGAAAGCTGTCTTACCCTCAAAAGCGCCTCCTGTTTAAAGAGGGGAAGGCGCTTCTGAGGTTTGACAATTGCAAAATTACTTCATTTCCAAATATCTTTGGTTCTCTTTCACTCCTTTTTCTTGTGCAGGGCATAAGCGGAATGAGAATTCCATCTTACGGGCAGGAATCAGGTATGGTTGATGCGGGTAGGCTCCCCAACTGGTATCTCCACCCACACCCATCTGCTTGAAGTCTATGTTCCAAGTCACCATATCTTTGGGTTGGATGTCTGAGATATGGCGTTGTGACTTGCGTGTGCCGGGTTCATCCAAATCTTCTGTCGGGAAGAGGTAGGCACTGCCGCTGATTGTGGGTGCACCGATAACCATCAGGCCATTGCCTTTCAAATCGGTGAGGCTCATCCAACGTACATCGGTCTTGTTGCCGTTTTCTTGTGGACGGTCGTAGGCGAAGTACTGTTCGGCCACGCTACCTTTGTACAGACCCACGAAGGAAGAACCGTTGCGGTCGCAATAGTTCTCGTGCGGACCTCGACCTAGCCATGCCATTTGGTCGTATTGCTTGTTCAGGGTGATGCTCACACCCATGCGGGGCATCAAAGGTAAAGTGTCGTTGGCAGGAATGAAAGTACAGTTCACATCGAGGCTGCCTCTCGGTGAGAAGCGGTAGCGGACAATGAATTCCGAACCGGCAACTTCTTCGGGCAGACGGTAGTGTGACACTACTTCATAGCCATCTTTGTCGAGCGCTGTTTTCTCCAATGAGGTGAGTTTGGCGCCACGTCCGGCTTCACGCCACGGGCGCAGGGTCTTGTTCATGTCGTTGCCCATGTCATTGTCCGTCACCGGACGCCAGAAGTTGGGACGCAGTGCTTCCTTAATCATCTCTTCCTTGCCTTCCTTGAACGAGCAGAGTGCTCCGGTGGCTTTGTCGAATCCTACACTGACATTTCCGGCAGTGAGGACAAGTAGGGCTTCGCTGTCGCTTGCCGTCACGTTGCCTGAGGCAGCTTTGGGGGTAACAGCCTTATAGAAGGGAAGCTTCACTTGTTCGGCAGCCAATTGTGTACCGGCCTTCAGCAGACCCTCGTCGCGCTTCTGGCTGGCATAGAAATTCAGGTAATATTCTACTCCTTCGGTGGAATGTATGGTGGGGAACTGTGTCCGGAATACGCCTGTCTGTTGGGCGGGCAAATCTACATTATCTATGCGTCCTTGTGCCAATACTTCGCCGTTGCCTTCCAAACGCCAAGTGAAGTCAAAGTCATTCAGGTTGGTGAAGAAGAACTTGTTTCTAAGCTCTACCAATCCTTCGTGATAATCGAGCAATCTGAAAGCCATATTCTGGTACACCCGTTTCACTTCATGTATGTGGGGCTTCAATGTGCGGTCTGCGGCAATCAGGCCGTTCATGCAGAAGTTGGCCGAGCTTGGAGTGCCTTCGGGGGCAAGGTCGCCGCCGTAGGCCCAGTAGAACTTACCGTCGTCGGTCTTGTTGTAAAGACCCTGGTCCACCCAGTCCCAGATGTGACCGCCTTGTAGAGAAGGGTACTTCTCGATGATGTCCCAGTAGTCTTGCAGATTGCCCACACTATTACCCATAGCATGAGCGTATTCGCAGAGGATGAGGGGCATGGTGGGCAGATAGAGAGCATGGTTTATCAACACGTCTATCTTCTTGTACATGGGGCAGAAGATGTCGGTGAAAGGACGGTTTTTGCCAGAGTCCTCGGAGTGTACGGGGCGTTGGGAACGGTCGTGGGCATGAATCCAAGCATAGGTGGCTTGGAAGTTACAGCCTGAGCCGGTTTCGTTGCCCAATGACCAAATAATGACGCAGGGGTGGTTCTTGTCGCGTTCAAACATACGTTCTGTACGGTCGATGAAAGCCTTCTGCCATTCGGGTTGGTTGGCGAGGCATTGGTCGGGTTTGTAGCCCATGCCGTGGCTTTCGATGTTGGCCTCGTCCACTACATACATGCCGTAGATGTCGCACAGTTCATACCAGCGCGGGTCGTTGGGGTAGTGGGAGGTGCGCACGCTGTTGATGTTGTTTTGTTTCATCAGTTCCAGGTCGCGTATCATGGAGGCTTCGTCCACTACATGGCCGTGGTAAGGGTCGTGTTCGTGGCGGTTTACGCCCTTGATGTAGACGGGTTGCCCGTTGACGAGTAACTGTGCATGTTTGATTTCCGATTTGCGGAATCCGATGTTGCGGCAGATGTACTGTGTCTGGCCGTTGGCACGCAGTGTAATCATCATCTGGTATAGGTTGGGCTTTTCAGCACTCCACAGTAGGGGCGTTTCGATGTGTTTCAGGAAGTGCAGCTTGTTGTCTTTGGCGCGTTGGCGTTCAGTGTAGATGACTTTTCCCTCTTTGTCCGTCAGGCTCACTTCCACTTCGGCACCTTTTACCTTGGGCGTTTGAGTACGTTGGGAGTTTTGGGCATTGTCCAGTTCCACATAGAGGTGGAAGTCGGCGTCCTTATACTCGTTGTCGAGGTCGGTCACTACTTCAAAGTCGCGCACGTGGATGTTGGGACGGGCATAAAGGTACACATCACGTTGTATACCGGCAAAGCGCCAGTAATCCTGATCCTCTAAGTAGTAGCCGTCGCTGAACTTGAATACCTGCACGGCAATCTCGTTCTGTCCGGTTACTGCATAGGGGGTGATATCGAACTCACTGGGGGTCTTGGAATCTTGCGAGTAACCCACCTTTTCACCGTTGACCCACACATAGAAAGCTGAGGCCACGCCTCCGAAGTGGAGGACGATTTGCTTGCCTTTCCAGTTGGCAGGGACGTTGAATGTGCGTTTGTAGGAACCTACGGGACTGTTTTCCACGGCAATGAGTGGCGGGTTGCGCTTGATGCCGTAGCCGGCACCTACATAGAAAGGATGGCCATAGCCTTCCATTTCCCAGTTGGCAGGCACTTTGATGTTGCCCCATCCGCTTACATCGTGGCCTTTTTCAAAGAAGTCCATCGGGCGCTGGTCCGAACGGGGAACAAACTGAAACTTCCAGGTACCGTTCAACGACTGAAAATATTCCGATTGACTCTTGTCGTTCTTCACTGCTTTCTCTTTGGTGGTGTAGGCCATGAAGGTGGCGGCAGAAGGCAGACGGTTGATGTGCAACACATCAAAGTTTTCCCAATCGTTGTCCGAGTGAGGATATTTGTCGGTTCTTACGGCGGTTTCCGCTTTCTTGGTGTCGCCCGTCTTGTTCATGGGTGTACCGTCGTACTGTGCAAATGCGCATAACGGTAGCATCAGTGCGAGGGTGCAGATTGAATGTATCTTATTCATATTCGTATGCTTTTAATGATGTATAATCGTTTGTCTTTTCAGACTTTTGAGAGTTGTTTTGCGTGAGAGTTACTCATCGAGCAGCATCTTGATGATACATGCCGAACTCCAGCCGAAGTTAGGCGAATTGAGCGCTTCGCCGGTCAGCGGGTTGTAGTTCTCGTGGATAGGGCCGTCGGTGGTGAGTCCTTGGGCGTTGTTGATGAACTTCTCAGTCAGTATGTCGGCTTCCCGGTCGAAACCATAGTTGCGCAGGCCGGTGATACCGAAGTACACTTGGTCTACCCAGACCGGGCCGCGCCAGTAGCCGCGCACGGGACGCAGGCGAGGATGGCTGATGTCCAAGGTACCCAATGGAAGGGTGGAGTTGAACTTCTGCGGGTCCATCATCTTCTGCATCACCTGTTTGGCCTGTTCGGGAGTGGCGATGCCTGCCCAGAGTGGCAGCCAGCATTCGGCACCCATCACTTTGATGTGCTCGCCGGTATCGATACGGGTGTCGTAGAAGAATCCGGTTTCCTTGTCCCACATCTTTGTCTGTACGAACTCCTTGATGACTTTGGCTTCGGCATTAAGCTGTGCCGCCAGTTCGGGCTTGTTCAGGAGGGTTGCCATTTCGGCGAGGATGGTCTTGTCTACGTAGAGGAACGAGTTCAGGCAGATGTTCTCCTGGTTCATGGACCATGCCTTCTCGCTGTTTTTCTGCATCACGGCATCGTCAAAGCGTACGCCGTTGTCCATGCCGCTTTCCCAACAGGCAGCAATGAGAGTGCCGTCGGTGGAACCGTATTCGCAGATGCCGTTGTGATTGTGGTCGCGCTCGGCATACCACCACTGATGGAACTTATAGAGCTTGTCGAACATTGTTTCGAGGAATTTCTTGTCGCCGGTAGCTTTATACACGTTCATGGCTCCCCAGGCGGCTACGGGCGGTTTGGCATCGCGCCAGTTATTGTATTTCTTGTTGTAGCTGATGAAGTCGGGTACCATGCCGTTGTCGGCTTGATAGTCGAAGAGGGTAATCATTTCGCTTTTGGCTATCTCCTCGTTGAAATGTACGTTGCCCGAAGCAATCTTCCAGGAGTCCCACGACCAGATGCCGTTGATGAATCCGTTGTACGACGGGTTGCTGCCGCCATGCAGGATGTCACCGGCAGGGGTGCGGTAGTTGCTGTTCAGGGTCATCATTGCTTTTACGAGTACCTTGCGGTATTTGTTGTCCTTGAGGTACTTGCTGTTTCCGCTCAGCAACGAAGCGATTTGTGCGTTCCATTGCTGTTCGTTTAGTTCAAAGCAATTGTCTATATTCAGCGTTGCTATGGCAGCCAGTTCTTTGGCTGTGTCTTCACCGCGCAGCGTCAGGGTTTGAGTCATCTCCGACTGATAAGTCTTGCCGGGTTCCAGGGTCATTTCACTTTTTTCTGTGACGTGCAGGCTATCGCTCCCCACAGCCTGAATCTTGTCTGCTGTGAGGAATCGGATTACCGTGTTCGTGGAATCTTTGGGGCGGATGAAAGAGAGACCTTTATCTATGCTGCTTACGACAGAGGTAGGCTCGTATACGCCTCCGTTCCAGTCGAAGCTGACCTTTACCGGTTTTTGGCTCATATTCTTCACGATTGAACGTATGGCTACGGAACGTGAGGTGAGGTAGCACAATTCGGTAGTGAAGTTTAAGTTCTCATCGTTGTATTCCTGTATCAGTTTGCCGGGGAGGTATCGGGTGGTCTGTACATTGTACACCATCCTATACTGTTCGCCGTTCACCCACAGCGTAGGTTCGGCGAGTCCGGCAGCTATCCATCCGCGTCCGGTCATGACCATAGGTCCCATGAAAGCACCGGCATGGCGACGGTTTTCGTTGTCGGGCAGTGAGTATGCCATCCAAGCACCTTTGTCGGCAAAGACGTAGGCATCCCAGTCTACGGCTCCGGCGGGAGTGTTCTTTATGTTGATAAGATTACAGAAGTCCGCTTGCTTGGATAAAAGCGGTTCTGAAGAAGTGGGAGCTTTGACGCACGAGGCCAGTATGCAGGCAACGATGCCAGTCAAAGCGATGTTTTTATTTGGATGTCTCATGGTAAATTAAGTATATGATGAAATGAAGTCTTGAAACAGAGAGTTCTATTAAAAGCAATCTCTATCGGATGGGATCCCGTTTCCGGCATTTCGCTTCCGATAGAGACTGAGTTGTAGGGTTATCGGTTATTTTGTGTAACCTTCGTTTTGCACCCAATCAGGATTCATCAGGAATTCTTTGTGAGGGATAGCGAGTCTGATATGCTTGGTCGATATGAAATTGCTTGCGAAAGGCTTTTCATGACTCTTAAGTGCGTCTTCCACAATGCCCCAACGGATGAGATCATACCAGCGTGAGCCTTCGAGGGCCAGTTCGCAAGGACGTTCCACATCCTGCAGGTGCTTCAGCACTTGTTCTTTACTTAGGGTGTCGGACAGTGGCGTTACGTGTACACGGTCACGTACTTTGTTGATGTATTTGATGGCTTCTTTAGAGTTTCCTTCATCGTTCAGACACTCGGCATAGAGCAACAGGATGTCCGCATAGCGGATGAGGGGGATGTTGAAACCGGAATAATCCCAGTAATCACCCAATGACTTGTCGTAAGTCACATATTTGCGCCAGTAGATATTGTCTTCTTGGTGGTAATCACTGAATCCTTTGCCGTCTTCGTAATAGAACGGACGGGATTTGGGATCGTCGAAAATGATAGTCTCATACAATCGGTCGCTGTATTCCCCATCTTCGGTGAGGTCTTTCTTCAGTGTATTGAATAACCATTTGGACGGATATGCTTCCTCGTATGCGCCACAGCCACTGTCGGGACCCAAGTGCAAGGTAAAGAGATTGTATTCGTAGTGCCCGCCTTCCAGACTTCCGGTGAACTGTACTTCAAGGATGGATTCCTTATTGTTCTCGTGTAGTCCGTTGAAGTTGTCGCCATAGTTCTCCATCAGTTCATATCTGTGACTGTCAATGACTTTCCAGAATTCTGTTTTGGCTTTGGCCTTTTCGCCGATGAACATATAGTATTTGCCTAAGAGTGCTGCGGCAGTATATTTAGTGACGCGTCCGGCCATGTTTGTATTCCATTTTTCGGGAAGGTTGGCTTGACATTCACTCAGTTCTGTCTCGATGAAAGTCTTCAGTCTGCCGGCTTCTACCTGAGGAGGATAGAATTCCTCTTCGGTACCTTCGAGTTCGTGCTCGAACATTGGTAGTCTTTCACCGAAGTTGATGAAGAGACGGTAGTAGTAGAAGGCTCTCAGAAAACGTGCCTCGGCAATACTGGTCGCTTTGGTCTGCTTGATGCCTTCGTCATCGTTGTCGGGCACATTGGGAATGTTGTCCAGACACTGGTTGCAATAGTTGATACTGGTATAGAGGTTGGTCCATTCATCGTTGGGCACGTAGTTGGTCGATTCGTTGTTGTACATGGCCAGTTCCATCCAGGCGGTCACGTCGGGGCGGTAGTCCAGCTCGTCGCTGCGGTAGTTGTCTATCACAATGTAGCGTTCGAAAGGTTGCGCCCATTCGATGGTAGGCTGTAGTCCAGCGTAGGCTGCGGTAAGTCCTTTGAGGATGTCGGATTCGCTCTTCCAGAAGTTTTCGGGGTCCAGTGAGTTGGGGTTTCTGTCTTCATCCAGGAAATTTCCGGTACATGAAGAGAGTGCCAGGCCTCCTAAGACTGAGGCGCACAATAATATATTCTTTAATTTCATAATCATCTTTTTTAAAGTTTTGGTTCAATTAAAATCCGAATTTAATACCGGCCATGAAAGTGCGGCATAGAGGTGATGAAGCATAGTCGTAACCCATGCGGTCAATACCACCGTTGGTAGAGGGGTCATAGCCACTGTAACCGGTGATGGTAAAGATGCGTGTACCACCTACATAGAAACGGAGGTTGCTGATGCCCAACTTACCACAAACTGTAGCAGGCAGGTTGTAGCCCAGTTGCAAGTTGTTCAGGCGGAAGAAGTCGCCTCGTTCGATGAAACGGTCGGAAGTGCGAGCATTCTTGTTCGGGTCGCCGTATACGGCACGTGGAATGTTGGTGTTGGGGTTCTCCGGAGTCCATGCTTTCAGTGCGTTTCTGCCATAGTTGAACTTGGTATCCATACGTTCCAATTGATATTTGGTATAGTTGTAACGGTCTACACCGAGGTCACCGTAGAAGTTGGCTACCAAATCGAAGTTTTTGTAATTCAGTGTTACGTTGAAGCCGATAGAGGCCTTGGGGCAACCGTTGCCCAGAAGCTTCTTGTCATCGCTGTCCAGCATGCCGTCACCGTTTTGGTCTACGAAGCGGAGGTCACCGGGTTCTGCGTTGGGCTGCATGGGAATCCAGTTGCCTTTGCTGTCCTTGCGTCCGTGTGATTCTTTCCAAAGTTTGGCTTCTGCTTCATTTTGGATGATGCCTGCGGTTTCGTAAGCCCAGAATTCACCGAAGTAACCACCCACGTAGGTACG
Source organism: Bacteroides sp. 4_1_36 (assembly GCF_003466325.1). Classification (NCBI taxonomy): domain Bacteria; kingdom Pseudomonadati; phylum Bacteroidota; class Bacteroidia; order Bacteroidales; family Bacteroidaceae; genus Bacteroides; species Bacteroides sp. 4_1_36. Next base: position 198,808 of record NZ_QSOX01000007.1, on the reverse strand, counting down.
TGAAGCACCATATTCGTACATATAGTTGGGGTCTGCCATTGATTTCAGTTTACTCTTGAAGTGGCTCAGGTTGAAGTCAAGGTCATACTTGAAGTCCTTACCTGCATTACCGTGGTAAATCAGTTGCATTTCCATACCGGTGGTGCGCAGTTCACCGTCGTTCACCGTCAGTGCACCGTAACCGGTAGACAGACTGATGTTCTTTTCGGAAAGCATGTCCTTGGTGTCCTTGATGTAACCTTCAATCGAGAATTCCAGTTTGTTGTTCCATAGGCTCATGTCCACACCGATGTTTTTGTAGAAGGTAGTTTCCCACTTGATGTTCCTTGAGGGGAGGCTACGTACTGCATATCCCTGGTTTACGACTTTGCCGTCGAAGGGGTAGTTGATGTTGTCGGCGTTGGAGTCCAATTTGGGAATGTAGAGATAGAGAGGTACCGATTGGTTACCGAGGGCGCCGTAGCTCATACGCAATTTGAAGGAGCTGACTGTTTCTTTCATATCTTCCCAGAAAGGTTCGTTGGCAATGTTCCAGCCTACTGATACAGAGGGGAAGAACCCCCACTGGTTACCGTCGGCAAAACGTGAAGAACCGTCATAGCGGAACGAGGCCATTAACATGTAGCGCATTTTCCAACTATAGTTCACACGGCCAAATACGGAACGCAAGCCGCTACGGGTCTTTTCACCTTGCACACCATAGTCTTTGCGTGCCTGGCCCAGAATGCCCATGTCGTTGTTCTCGAATTCGGAACCCGATGCACCCAATAGGTCGTAAGTGCTTTCTTCTTGTGAAGCTCCCAGCAGGAAGGCGAAGTCGTGACTGTCTTTGATGGTGAAGTTGTAGTTGGCAGTCAGTTCCAGCAGGTCGTTGACGCTTCTGGTGCGGGTCTGTGATAGTGAGGCGCTTTCGTTCCACTTCATGGCACCCAGTTCGTAAGTAGGTTTGAATACGCGGGTTTCGCGGAAAAGGAGGCTACGGCTTGCTTGTGCCTTGATTACCAGTCCCTTGATGGGCTCATATTGCAGATAGCCCGATCCTTTGATGTAATCTGTGGCGCGGGTGTTCTCAATCAGGTTATTATAACCTACCATGTTGGCAGCATCGCTCATGTTCATGCCGGGGATGGCACCACCGTATCCGCCGTCACAATTCTCGTCATACAGACGTGCGATAGGTTCCATGTTGGTCACTTGGTATATGCCGGGAAAACCTGAGTTGGCTTCCATTTCCGATTCCCAACGGCTGTAGTTTACTGATTCGCCCACTTTGAACTTGCCGCGTTTCATGTCTGAGTTTAAGCGGAAGCCATATTTCTCGTCACCCGTGCCGGTCACGATGGCTTCGTTTTTTGAATAGAATACGGACAAAGCTACGTTGGCATTCTCACTGCCACTAGTGTACCCCACATTGTATTTCTGTGTGAAGCCGTTGCGGTAGTATTCGTCCTGCCAATCGGTGTCGCCAAACTGTGTGGGGTCTTGCTCATAAGCCGCAATGTAAGCAGGCCAGTTTTTGGGGTTTTGACCGGCGTTTGTACGGGCCATCTTTGCCATGTGGATAAATTCTTCGGCATTGCAGACGTCAAGTTTCTTGGCTATCTGATCCACTCCCCAATAAGCTGAGAACGTGATTTTGGGTTTGGATTTGGTACCACGGTAAGTCTCAATCAGGATAACGCCTGCGGCGGCGCGTGCTCCGTAAATAGCGGCGGTGGCAGCGTCTTTCAATACAGACATTGACTTGATGTCTTCGGGGTTCAGAAAACTCATATCACCCGGAACGCCATCGATAATTACCAACGGAGAGTTGTCTGTTCCATAAGTGGTTACACCGCGCACCTGCAGGCTGGGAGTGGAGCCGGCGGCACCGCTACCAAAGTTAACTATCAAACCGGGAGCCATACCCTGCAGGGCAGTTTCGGCATTAGCGGTAGGTATGTTGTTTAGTTTATCGCCCGATACGGAACTTACCGAACCGGAAACATCCGATTTCTTTTGTGTGCCATAACCGATAACGACTACTTCGTCCAGTAGTTCGGTGTCTTCTTTCAGCACCACTTTCAATTCCTTGCGACCATTGAGGGCGATTTCTTGTGGAGCATAGCCCACGTAAGAGATAATAATAGTGGCTTTTGGGGAAACGCTGAGGGTAAAGTTACCGTCGATGTCAGTGATTACTCCATTTGTTGTTCCTTTCTCTAATACACTGGCTCCGATGACAGATTCACCGGAAACATCGGTTACGGTACCGTTCAGCTGAATGTTCTGTGCCAATGCGCCCATAGGCAGCATAAAAGCAAAGAAGAGAAGTAGCTGAATGACTCTTTCTTTGTAGTAGTTACTTTTACTCATTTGAATAAGTTTTTAAGGTTAATACTATTGGTTTTTCACAATGCTAAATTAAGCTTCATAAACAGGAATTGCTAATGAATGTTATCTACAAGCAGACTACAAGAGAGGGATATTCTTTGTTTTATTATCTACAAATAGTTTTGTAAATATCTGATAAATAGGGGTAAAATGAGATATTCTATATCTACAAAACTATATCCACATAAACTTTTCCCGATTTACATTAATTATTGAGTTGCGCAAGTAACAAGTAAACGGTGATTAGATGAAGAAGGAAACCAACTCTTTTAGAAATATCAAGCAACTCAAGTTTCGCAAGTCCTTTATAATTATTGATAAACAGTAGTATCTCAACTCTCCTCCCCGGAGGAGAGTTGAGATACTACTGTTTATCAATGATGTCCCTTGCAGATGTTTTATCTGCAAGCCATCTGTAAAAGAGGAAGTCGAGTATAAGACGGATGACATTCATATCTTATCTCTTGCAAAATACGGATAACTTATTAGTTCATAGTGATGAACACTTTGTTTCTGCAGTACAAAACACTTTGTTCATGTAGTATAAAACGTTTTGTTTGCACAACATAAAACAAGGTGTTTAATTGGGGGAAACAAAAAGAAAGCTGTCTTTTCCTGATTTAACTAGACGCTTTTTTCTTTATAAACGTCATCCGTAGACGGTTCTTTCATTTGCATACTGATACAGTAGTCCCTTCTTCCGGACTTGCGAGCCTATGCTTACTTGTTCGATGCCTTGTTTCTACTGAGACAAAGTGAGAGCAAACTTTACCCTCACCTTTTTGAAATTGCCCTTACTCACCTCTGAAAGTCCGATGAATAAAGACTTTTAGGTAAGCAGTGAGGGCGGTGAGGGTAGAAATGCAAAATAAATATTTTCAGCCTTGAACTGGGTTATATGTTCTGTAGATAGTCGGTCAAGTCTTCTTCGGAAGAAAGGTTGAGGGATTTGCGCAGGCGGTAACGGTTCATGTTGATGGTTTTAGGGGTAGTACCGGTCAACATGGATATTTCTTTGGTAGACAAATTTACCCTTAGCAGGGTGGCAAGATATTTCTCGCCTTGTGTCAGTTTGGGATGAATCGCTACTAGTCTTTGGAGGAATTCATTGCTTTTATCATCGATGTTTGTCAATAGGGCACTGTTGGTTTTGTCTCCGCTTTGGCTCTGGCTGATGAATGCGTTGATTTTCTTCAGGTGGGGCGTGATGGCTTGCGCGTCCATCTTATATCCTTCTTTCACCATTCCGCGTATTTTGTCCAGCAGTTCATTGCGGCTTTTCAGGAATACGGCGAAGCTGGTTGCCTCCTGCCGACTGGTAGCCAGTTCATTGTGTACATTTTGAAGTTCCAGCTCTTGCTGATGCATCTTCAGTTCGGCCACTTCTTTTTCGGACAGTTGCAATTGGTAGCGTGCTTCTATCAGTTGCAAATCTTTTCGGCGTTTATACCATTTATATAGAAAGATGCTGAAAGCTATTCCCAGAATAAGTACGCTGCCCAAAAGCCACAAATTGCGTTTCAGTAGCTCTATCTTGTAGGTTTGTTCCTGCATTTCAGTAGCATATTTTTGGTCTTGGTATCTTTTATAGGAAATTTCCTGCTCGATGTTGCGTAGCTTGTTGCTACTTTGCAGTTCCTTGCCCAGGTGGTACCTCTTGTCCAGATACTTATAAGCTTGGGCATAGTCACCTATAGCTGCATATACCATGGACGAATATTCGTAATTGTCGCAAATCAGTTCGCGGGCTCCGATGTTGTGGGCATACTCGTAGGCTTTATGCAAGGCTTCCAAGGCTTTGGAGTATTGCTTGTCATAGTAATACTGTTTCCCCATGTTGTTGTAGTTTTCGCCAAGAGACCATTGGGCGTCCAGATTCTTGTTGATGGTGATGGCTTCCTGGATGAAAGAAAGTTTCTCTTCCGTATTTCCTCGGTACAGACAGAGGTTGTTCAAGTTGGTTGCAATCTCTTTCAGGTTTCGTTGGGCACGGTTGATGGCCAGCGCACGCTGGAAGAAACGCTCGGCAACGGTAAATTCACTCATGAAGTGGTGCATTACTCCACGTTCGTTATAGCATCCGGCCACAGAGGTGGAATCGCCGATGGATTTGAAGATGGAGGTTGCTTTGTCGTTCAGTTCAATGGCTTTGTTGTAATCGCCTAGTTTGCTGTATACACGCCCCATCAAGGAGCAGAGTTGTGCCATTTGTTTTTTGTTGGTGGGATGGATATATTTTTGGGTGTCATAAAGATTCTTGATACTTAGGTCGAAGTTCCCCAACAATTGTTCGGCTTGACAGTAGAGAATCATAGCTTGTGCGCGGACCTCACTGGGCTCATCTTCGGGAAACAAGGCAGAAGCCTGAGCTGCATAGTAGGAAGCTTGTTTGGGGTTGTTGTACAGGTATTTCTGTGCTTGGTCAATCAATTTCTGTGCTTGCTGCATGTCTTGAGCTTGCAGTGGGGCAGCTGCTGACAGAAGACATACGAGTAGTAGACATAGGTTTTTCTTCATGGCATCGTCTTGTTTCTGCAAATTTAATTAATTCTTCTTAGAAGTCCGGTTTCCCTCCAAAAAGATTTATCTTTGTGCCTCAAAGATAGCGATATATATGTTATTACCTTATTTGAATAAAGATTTGATAGAGGCAGGATGCGATGAGGCCGGTCGCGGCTGTCTGGCCGGTGCGGTCTATGCCGCTGCTGTTATTCTGCCAACGGACTTTAAGAATGAACTTTTGAACGACTCCAAGCAGCTGACGGAAAAACAACGCTATACCTTGCGTGAAGTGATTGAAAAAGAGGCTCTGGCATGGGCGGTGGGCGTCGTCTCTCCCGAAGAAATTGACAAAATCAATATTCTCAATGCCTCCTTTCTTGCCATGCACCGTGCTGTTGACCAACTGAATGTCCGTCCGCAACATCTGCTGATAGACGGCAACCGCTTTAAAAAATATCGGGACTTGCCGCATACTACCGTAGTGAAAGGAGACGGGAAGTACCTTTCCATCGCTGCCGCCTCCATTTTGGCAAAGACCTATCGTGATGACTACATGAACCGCCTTCACGAGGAATATCCGTATTATGACTGGAATCGTAACAAGGGGTATCCCACCAAGAAACATCGTGCCGCCATTGCTGAGCGGGGTACTACACCCTATCATCGCTTGACGTTTAATCTCTTGGGGGATGGGCAGTTGTCGCTGAACTTCGGACAATGATGCTGTTTAGAACCACTTAATCCTTCTGAACCATACGAATGTCACTGCTGATAATATTGCCGACAAAAGTATGATGAAAATAAACGCGTGCGGAAAACTCTCCAGGTGGATGTCCACATTCATGCCGTAGAAACTGGCTATCAACGTGGGAATCATCAGTGTAATGCTGAGGCTTGTCATACGTTTCATGATGGCATTCACATTGTTGGAGATGATGGAGGCGAAGGCGTCCATGGTTCCCGTCAGGATATCACTGTAGATGTTTACGGTATTGTATGCCTGCTTCAACTCGATGACCACGTCTTCCAATAATTCCAAATCCAGATAGTTGGTGTCCTGGAAGATGTTTTTCAGCCGTCCTATCATCACTTCATTGCCACGGATGGAAGTGTTGAAGTAGACCAGCGTCTTTTGCAGCTTCATCAGTTGCAGGAGGTCTTCGTTGCGGATGCTTTTCTCCAGCTCTTTTTCGGCGGTGGCCACATCGTTGTTTATCTGTTTCAGATACTTCAGGAACCAGACGGCGGAAGAGTAGATGATTCGCAGAATCAAATCCAGTTTATTGTTGACGACTATGTTCTTCCGGCGGGTGTGCTGAATGAAGTCCGGTATCAGCTCCGTGTGGTGATAGCAGACAGAAACGATGATTCCGTCATTGGTGATAATGCCGATGGGCACAGTGATGAACGGCACGCCGCGTTGGTTGCTCTGCATCGGGATGCGGAGGATGGTCAGCAGCCAGTTGTCTTCTGTTTCCGTACGTGGGCGCTCGTCCACGTCGGCTATGTCTTCCAGGAATGATTCGGGAACTTTCAGCTCTTCGGTTAGGAATTTGAAATCATCGTTGTCCGGGCATTCTACGTTGACCCAGCAGTTGGGTTGCCATTCGGCCTTTTCAGTGAAGCCATTTTCACTGTAGAGATACTTTCTCATTGTTTGCCTCCTTTCTAGTTGGAACAGAGGCATTGCAGTCAACGTCTCCGTTCGTTTTATTGGTGAATACTATTGCACGTTCGTGGGTTTGAATCGTCCATATTTCTTGTTTTTTTATTTTTTAAGCGTGGCAAAAGTACATAAATCATTTGAAACAGTACGCTTTAACGGCTGTTTTTTGTACCTTTGCAACGCAAAAAACAGGTTCCTACTATAAAAGAACGTTTGTATCATACAAAAAGATTATACAATTAAATTCGATTAATATTATGAGTAAGAAAGCCCTTTTAATGATTCTTGATGGCTGGGGCATCGGCGATCAAGGCAAAGATGATGTGATTTTCAATACACCTACTCCGTATTGGGACAGTCTGTTGGCAACTTATCCGCATTCCGAGCTTCAAGCAAGCGGTGAAAACGTTGGTTTGCCCGACGGACAGATGGGTAATTCTGAAGTAGGTCACCTCAATATCGGTGCCGGACGCATCGTTTACCAGGATTTGGTGAAGATTAACCGTGCTTGTGCCGATGGCAGCATTCTGAAGAACAAGGAAATTGTTTCTGCTTTCTCATATGCAAAGGAAAACGGCAAGAATATCCACTTTATGGGACTGACCAGCAACGGTGGCGTGCACAGCTCTTTTGACCATTTGTTCAAACTCTGCGATATTTCCAAGGAATACGGTATCGAGAATACCTTCATCCACTGTTTTATGGACGGTCGTGATACCGACCCGAAGAGTGGTAAAGGTTTCATTGAGCAGTTGACTGCTCATTGCGAGAAGTCTGCCGGCAAGATTGCTTCCATCGTGGGACGTTTCTATGCCATGGACCGCGACAAACGTTGGGAACGTGTGAAGGTTGCTTACGATTTGTTGGTAAACGGTGAAGGCAAGGTTACTACGGATATGGTCCAGGCTATGCAGGAGTCCTACGACGAAGGCGTTACGGATGAATTCATCAAGCCGATTGTGAACGGTGGCTTCGACGGTACCATCAAGGAAGGTGATGTTGTAATCTTCTTCAACTACCGCAACGACCGTGCCAAGGAATTGACCGTTGTCCTCACCCAGCAAGATATGCCCGAACAAGGCATGCAAACCATTCCGGGCCTGCAGTTCTACTGCATGACTCCGTATGATGCCAGCTTCAAGGGTGTACATATCCTTTTTGATAAGGAGAATGTACAGAACACATTGGGCGAATATCTTGCTGCCAATGGCAAGACCCAGCTGCACATTGCCGAAACAGAGAAGTATGCACACGTGACTTTCTTCTTCAACGGTGGCCGCGAGACTCCCTACGATGCTGAAGAGCGCATCCTGGTTCCTTCTCCGAAGGTTGCCACTTACGACTTGAAGCCTGAAATGAGTGCGTACGAGGTGAAGGACAAGTTGGTTGAAGCTATCAAGACCCAGAAGTTCGATTTCATCGTGGTGAACTACGCCAATGGTGATATGGTGGGACATACCGGTATCTACGAAGCTATCGAGAAGGCAGTGAAAGCCATCGACGAATGTGTGAAAGACACCGTTGAGGCTGCCAAGGCAAACGATTATGAAGTAATCATCATCGCCGACCACGGTAATGCCGACCATGCTCTGAATGAGGATGGTACTCCGAATACTGCCCACTCTCTGAACCCCGTTCCTTTCGTTTACGTTACTGCAAACAAGGACGCCAAGGTTGAGAACGGTGTATTGGCTGACGTAGCTCCTTCTATCCTGCATATCTTGGGTATGGAGCAGCCGGCCGAAATGACTGGTAAGGATTTGATTAAGTAAGGCGTCAAAGCCGTAACAATATTTAGACGCGGATTATACGGATTCCACGGATGCTCTTAAAGTTGAGTCTGTGCAATCCGGATAATCCGCGTCTTTTTTCAATAGAACGATTATGATACAGATTGGTGATGTTGTGGTTTCTTTCGATGTCTTGCGCGAGAAGTTCTTGTGTGACTTGGGTGCCTGCCAGGGGATTTGTTGCATTGAGGGCGATGCCGGTGCTCCCGTAGAGCTGGACGAGGTGGAGAAACTGGAAGAGGTGCTTCCGCTGATTTGGGACGAGCTTTCTCCCGAAGCCCGCACCGTGATAGAGGAGCAAGGTGTGGTCTATACCGATTGTGAAGGTGACCTGGTGACTTCTATTGTGAACAACAAGGATTGCGTCTTTACCTGCTATGATGATAAAGGCTGTTGTTATTGCGCCATCGAAAAGGCTTACCGTGAAGGTAGGACCAACTTCTACAAACCCATATCCTGTCATCTCTATCCGATAAGGGTGGGGAACTACGGACTCTATAAGGCAGTGAACTATCATCGTTGGGATGTCTGCAAAGCCGCTATGTTGTTGGGACAAAAGGAAAATCTGCCCGTGTACAAGTTCCTGAAAGAGCCGCTTATCCGTAAGTTTGGTGAGGACTGGTATGCAGAGTTGGAATTGGTAGTGGAAGAGATGAAGAAACAAGGAATCCTATAGTTCTTCTGTATGGAGACGGGTCTCTTCTTTGGAAGAGAAGAGGGATAAAGGAAAAGCCCCGGTCAGCAGGATTATCCTGCCCGTCCGGGGCTTCCTCGTTGTAAGATGTGAGGTTGGTTATTAAATTAATTAAGCGTCAATATTTGCATACGTTGCATTCTTTTCGATGAAATCGCGGCGCGGGCCCACGTCTTCGCCCATCAGCATGGAGAAGATATAGTCGGCTTCGGCCGCATTTTCAAGATGCACCTGCTTCAGCATGCGGTTTTCCGGATTCATGGTGGTTTCCCACAACTGTTCCGGGTTCATTTCACCCAAACCTTTGTAGCGTTGGGTGTGTACTGCGTTTTCCGAACCGCCGCCGTAAGTGTCGATGAACTTCTGGCGCTGCTGGTCTGTCCAGCAATACTCTTTCGCCTTGCCTTTGGTGCAAAGGTAAAGGGGAGGAGTGGCGATGTACAAGCAACCCTGCTGGATGACTTGTGGGAAGTAACGGAAGAAAAGCGTCATAATCAGCGTGTCGATGTGAGAACCATCGACGTCGGCATCGGTCATGATGATAATCTTCTTGTAACGCAACTTGTCAATGTTCGCTTCTTTGCTGTCTTCACCGTCCACGCCGAAACGGATGCCCAGCGCCTGGATGATATTGTTTACTTCGTCGCTCTCGAATGCCTTGTGCCACATGGCCTTTTCCACATTCAGAATCTTACCGCGAAGCGGCAGGATAGCTTGGAACGCACGGTTACGGCCTTGCTTTGCTGAACCGCCTGCCGAGTCACCCTCGACGAGGAACAATTCGCATTCTTCCGGGTCCTTGCTGGAGCAGTCGGCCAACTTACCGGGCATGCCACCGCCGGACATCGGCGATTTGCGTTGTACGGATTCGCGTGCCTTACGTGCGGCGATACGTGCCTGGGCGGCAAGAATCACCTTGTCTACAATCAGCTTGGCTTCCTTCGGGTGTTCCTCCAAGTAGTAGGTGAGGGCCTCGCCCACAGCCTGGTCTACGGCGCCCATCACTTCGTTGTTACCCAGCTTTGTCTTGGTCTGTCCTTCGAACTGAGGCTCTGCCACCTTGATGGAGATAACGGCAGTTAATCCTTCGCGGAAGTCGTCGCCTGCAATCTCTACCTTGGCTTTCTCCAGCATCTTGTTGTCTTCGGCGTATTTTTTCAACGTACGGGTCAGTGCACGGCGGAAACCTGCCAAGTGGGTACCCCCTTCAATGGTATTGATGTTGTTTACGTAAGAGTGTACATTTTCGTTATAAGAAGTGTTGTACATGATGGCTACTTCCACCGGTGTGCCTTGCTTCTCGGTGTTGATGTAGATTACATCGTTCATGAAGTGTTCGCGTGAGGAGTCCACGTAGCGCACAAATTCCTTCAGGCCTTCTTCCGAGTAGAAGATTTCCTTCTTGGCATTTCCCTCTTCGTCCTTTACGCGAAGGTCGGTCAGTGAAATCTTGATGCCTGCGTTCAGGTAAGCCAACTCGCGCATGCGGGTGGCAAGGATATCATAGTTGTAGACTGTTTCCGTAAAGATGGTATCGTCCGGCCAGAACTGCTGGCGTGTACCGGTAATGTCTGTTGTGCCCACTTCCTTGACGGAGTAGAGCGGATGTCCGCAGGAATATTCCTGCTGATAGATTTTTCCGTTACGGAAAACCTGGGTAGTCATGTGTGTAGACAAGGCGTTTACGCAAGATACACCTACACCATGCAGACCTCCCGATACCTTGTAGGAACCTTTGTCGAACTTACCTCCGGCATGCAGTACGGTCATTACAACTTCCAGTGCGGATTTCTTTTCCTTTTCGTGATAGTCTACCGGGATACCACGTCCGTTGTCTTGTACGGTGATGGAGTTGTCCTCGTTAATGGTGACTTCGATGTGGTCGCAATAGCCGGCAAGTGCCTCGTCGATGGAGTTGTCCACAACCTCGTACACCAGGTGGTGAAGTCCTTTGCTGCTAATGTCGCCAATATACATCGCGGGACGCTTTCTCACTGCTTCCAAACCTTCCAGTACCTGGATGTTTTCGGCAGAATAGCTCCCGTTATTGGAGTGAATCTGTTCTTCAGTCATAATCTTTTTTCCTTATTGTAATAACAGAGCAAATATAGTGAAAATCCTCGGGATATGGTGCTAAACAAACGGATAAATTCGGGTAGTTTACAGCTTTTTAGCACAGAAAAGAAACTTGTGTGGAAGCAGGTAAATAGAGAGGTATAAATGAGAAAGGCCGGACTAAAAAGTCCAGCCTTGTAATATCTTTTGTGTAACAGTCAACTTAAGCCAACTTGTTGATATAGATAGCCAATTTTGACTTCAGGTTGTTAGCCTTGTTCTTGTGGATTACATTAGTCTTAGCCAATTTATCCAACAGTTTTGTGATACCCGGATACATTGCTGTTGCTGCAGCTTTGTCTGTAGTAGCACGAAGCTTACGAACAGCGTTTCTCATGGTCTTGCCATAATATCTGTTGTGAAGTCTTCTTGTTTCTTCTTGTCTGATTCTCTTCAGTGATGATTTATGATTTGCCATCTCGACTAATCTTTTTTAATTCGTTTATTTTTTTATTTTGTAGCCCGTGGGGGAATCGAACCCCCCTTTCAAGAATGAAAATCTTGCGTCCTAACCGATAGACGAACGGGCCATCCTTTGGTGAGCGTTTCCGCTCTTGCAAAGAGCCTTTATTTCTCGTTTGCGGATGCAAAGGTAGAAACTATTTTTGAATTACCAAAACATTCGCAAGAAAAAAATATAGCTTTTTGTAGCTTTTTGTCCTAGGTTAGCGTCTTGTTTGTTGAAAATCAGTATAATACGTGCTTTTGCTTTTTACACTCCTTACCTTGTTTTTTTATTCTTCTCCTTTTGTTTCTCTTCTTTCGGGCTTTTTTTGTAGCTTTGTTATCAGATTGAAACCAGATAAAGAAATCGGGAATGTTACAGAAAACACTGGGAATTGTGCTGCATACCTTGAAATATAAGGATACATCTCTCATTGCAGACATCTATACGGAGGTGGCTGGCAGGGCTTCCTTCATGGTGTCCATACCCCGTTCGCGCAAGGCGGCGGTGAAGCCGGTACTCTTCCAGCCGCTGGCATTGGTGGAACTTGAAGCCGATTTCCGTCCTAATGCCACTATATATAAGGTGAAGGAGGCGAAGTCTCTTTATCCTTTCGCCACGCTTCCCTACGATCCCTACAAATCTGCCATCGCTTTGTTTCTTTCGGAATTCCTTTATCGCGCCGTCCGGGAGGAGGCAGAGAACCGTCCGCTGTTTGCTTATCTGTATCATTCCGTCATCTGGCTGGATGAATGCAGGGAGGGGTTTGCCAATTTCCATCTGGTCTTCCTGATGCGCCTTTCCCGTTTTCTCGGTTTGTATCCCAACCTGGAGGATTATCATGCCGGAGATTACTTCGATTTGCAGAATGCTTGTTTCACTCCCTTGCGTCCGCAGCTCCATTCCAATTACATCGCTCCCGAGGAGGCGGCCCGCCTGACACAGCTGATGCGCATGAATTATGAAACGATGCATCTTTTCACCATGAACCGGTTGGAGCGTACCCGCTGCCTGAACATTGTGAATGAATATTATCGTCTGCATCTGCCGGATTTCCCGGTATTGAAATCACTTGAGGTATTGAAGGAGCTTTTTGATTGATTATCGTCGATGTAACGGCCCAATAAGTGTGCGCTGCCTTTATTATAGGAGTAGGGAGTTTTACTTACTGCTGTAAGGGTCGTTACGATAAGCTGTAACGGTCGTTACAATATAGGGTAACGACCGTTTCAATATAGGGTAACCGTCGTTACATCATTAGGTAACGGCTTTTACATCTTATGGTAAACGGTCGGTAAATATAATGCGTTGATAGATAGCGTATAATCTCTTGTGGGGGAGGATATGGATTGGTATGTAAAAAGCCGTGTTCAACAGACTTTGGACGCTGAGTCCCTCTGTTGAAGCACGGCTTATATGATAGGGGAAGTGTATTTCTTTATCCCAGCAACTCTTTTACTTTGGCTGAGATGGCGCGGCCTTCGGCAAGTCCGGCAAGTTTCTTGCTGGCTACACCCATCACCTTGCCCATGTCCTTGCCGCTGGTGGCGCCGACTTCGGCTATGATTTCCTTCAAGGCTGCCTCCAGTTCTTCGGCGCTCATCTGCTTGGGCAGATAGGTTTCAAGCACCTTTACTTGTGCCAGCTCATCGTCTGCCAAGTCCTGGCGACCTTGCTGTACATAGATTTCAGCGGCGTCTTTGCCTTGCTTGGTCAGTTTTTGGATAATCTTCAAAGCATCTGCATCGCTCAGGGTATCGTTGGCTCCGGGAGCGGTTTTGGCTTCAAGGAATACTTTCTTTACGTTTCTCAATGTTTCGAGAGCCACTTTGTCTTTGGCTTTCATGGCTGTTTTAATGTCTTCGCTGACTTTTTCAAATAAATCCATATTGTTATAGGTTTACTCCTGTTCCCCCGAAGGGGAGGAGGATGGTTTTACATATCGGGAACGGAAAAATCAGAAGGTGATGACTCCCCCTGCACCGCCTTCTGCCTCTTGCGCGGCTTCGGTGGCGAGCTGCCCTTCCTGCTCTGCCTTCATCTTGATGCTGTTCAGCGTGCTTTTGTCACGCAGATAGGTCGGAGAATTCTCTACCATGCTGATGATGTCGGCGTTGTCCATGTCTTCGGGATTGAAGAGATAGATATGGCGACGGCGGCTGCGCTGGGAACGGGCATTGGCATCCTTGCCATAGTACACTTCGCGGCGGTTGCGTCTCTGTTCCTCTTCCTCCTCCAGCTCGGCAAGGCGTTGCTGTTCTTCGGCGGTGCGCTGGGTGATGCGGTCGTCCATCTCCTTCATGTGGATGTCCTGGATACCGAAACCGGTGGCAAGCAGGGTGATTTTCACTTTCTGTTCCAGCTTGTCGTCAATGGCCATACCGAATTTGGTTTCGAAGTCGCGGCTGAAACGGTTCATGAACTCCTTCACCTCGTCCATTTCGCTCATCATCAGCTTGTATTGTGCACTGTAAGAGATGTTGAGGAGTACTTTCTTGGAGTTGAAGATGTCGTTGTTGTTCAGCAACGGCGAGTGCTGCGCGTTCTTGATGGCTTCGCTGACACGGTTCTCACCTTCGCCGTAGCCGGTACTCATGATGGCTACGCCGCCGTCCTTCAGCACTGTTTTCACGTCGTTGAAGTCGAGGTTCACCTTTCCATGCAGGGTGATGATTTCGGCAATACTCTTGGCGGCTACCGAAAGGGTGTCGTCGGCCTTGTCAAACGCGTCGTCTACGGATAGCTCGCTGTATATCTCGCTCAGCTTTTCATTGTTGATGACCAGCAGGGCATCTACGTGCTTGCTGATTTCCTCTACGCCATCCAGTGCCTGGTCTATCTTCTTGTCGCCCTCCCAGCGGAAAGGGATGGTGACGATGCCGATGGTCAGGATGTCCATTTCCTTGGCGGTTTGTGCAATGATGGGTGCGGCACCCGTACCGGTACCACCGCCCATTCCGGCAGTGATGAATACCATCTTGGTGCCGTCGTTCAGCATATTCTTGATGTCTTCGATGCTCTCTTCTGCTGCCTTGCGGGCACGGGCAGGGCGGTTTCCGGCTCCCAGGCCTTCTTTCCCAAGCTGTAACTTCACGGGCACGGGAGAGTCCTTCAACGCTTGGTTGTCTGTGTTGCACAGTACGAACGTCACGTCGTGTATACCTTCCCGGTACATATGGTTCACGGCATTGCCGCCACCTCCGCCTACACCGATTACTTTAATGATTTTCGGTGAATCGGTCGGGAAATCGAATTGTACTATATCTTCCATAATAACTTAATTTTCTGGCACATTATCACATTATTACTTCATATCGTCGTCCGAGAAGATTTCGTTGGAAAGCTTGTTGAAAGTCTTTTCGAACCAGCTGGGGCCTTCTTTCTTTTTCTTCTTCTTTTCTTCCTTTTCGCGCAGCTCCCTTTCTTTGCGCTCACGCTCCTTGCGTTCTTTCTCTTCCTTCTCGCGCTGTGCCTTGGCGGCGCGTGCGGCGGCTTCCTGCTCTTTCAGCGCTTCGTCGTCAACGAATATGTCGACCGGTTTGGGAGGAACATTGGAGGCAGGCTGCTGTACCGGCTTCACCTCTTGCAGGCAGCAATTCTCGTTGCCGGCAGCCAGCAGGCCCAGCAGTGTGTTGTGCATGCCGTCCTTCTTGGGCTCGTCGCTGCGTGTGTGGACGGTGGTCTGTACGAACTTGGCGGTCTTTACCTTTTCAATCTTGCTCACTCTATGGAAGGCTTTCTCAAGATTCTTCAGATTGGCTCCTCCACCGGTGAATACAACACCGGAGAAAAGTTTGTCCTCGTAGCCGGAAAGTTGCAACTGGTTCCATACGTTGGCAAGAATTTCTTCTGCACGTGCTCCAATAATATTGTTCAGCAGGGCCAGTTCGAAGGTACGGCCGTCTTCCGACGTGCATACGGCAGGGGTCTCGGCGTCTTCTTCCTCCTCGTAGAGGGCATTACCGTATTGCAGTTTCAGCTTCTCGGCATCTTCCTCTTCCATTTGCAGGGAAGTGATGTCGTGGGTAATGTTGTTTCCACCCAGCGGCAGTACGCTGAGGTAGCGCAGGATATTGTTCTTATAGACCAGCACGGTGGTGGTGTCGGCACCGAAGTCCACCAGTGCACAGCCCGAACGCATCTCGTTTTCGGTCAGCACGGCTTTGGCCAACGCAGTGGGAGCCACGAGCAGGTCGTCGGCAATTTCCACTTTGGCTTGCTCGAAGCTGTGTTCGAGGTTCTTCTTCAGCGAGGCACGCGCTACGATGTTGAGGAACTGCCCGGTGATGTATCTTCCGGCAACTCCTACGGGCTCCACATGCAGCGTGTTGTCTATCTTGTATTCTTGCGGGGCTACATCCAGCACACTCATGTCTACCAAGGGTACATCACGGTTCTCGTCGCAAATCTCGTCTACCAGTTCTTGCGAAATGATGCTCTCTTCCTCCAGCGTACGGCTTACCGCATTCCTCACCGTGCGCAATGATTGTCCGCCGATGCCTACATATACTTTGGCGATGGAGTTGTTCAACTGGCCTTCCAGCTTGTTGATGATGGAAGTCAGCGCTTGTGCGGCCTTGTCAATGTTGTAGATGGCCCCTTTGTGTATAAACGGGGATGCATCTTCGCGTGCATAAGCCAACACCTGGATACTTCCGTCACTGCTCTTCTTTCCTGCGATACCGGAAATCTTGGAAGAACTCAACTCGATAGCGGCGATGAAATCTGTTGTTGCCATATCTATTTATTTACTATTTTACTATTTACAATTTACTATTTGCTGCGCTTTGATAAAGAAGGGCTATTAGTAAATCCCTTTCTCTACTCTCTCTTTGTGCAGATGATTTGATTATCAAATTCAACGCTGATACGGGAGTATTTGTTCCAACCCACCTGGTTCAATCCTCTTTCGTAGAATGCCTTTACACGTTTCAGCTTCTTCTCGAATCCGGCAATCTTGCCTAAATAGATAAGATGGTCGCCGACACGGGGCACTAACTCGATGTTCTTGCCGGGCAATACGTGAATTTGCTCTATCTGTGCATTCCAAAAAGAATTCTTTTGCAAAAATACACCAAACTTATATAAATCCCTCATGGCAAACGACTTTTCTACATTTCCGGTTACAACGGCGAGGTGTGCAACGCACTTTGCATCGGGGGGCATCACGATACCTTTGTTGTCCAGATAGTAGTTTTCGCCGTTGGCGCTCATCACGCGCAGGATGGGGATGCGCTGGGTCACTTCGATGCAGAGCTTGCCGCTCGGGGTCTTGTAGCACTCCACCTGGTCGATGAGGGGATGCTTGGCAAGTTCGCGCTCCAAGGTCTTGGTGCGCACGCGTTCCAGGTCTTTCCCAACGGGGCTGATACCTTTCTTTTCCAGCAGGGTAGCTACTTCCTTCTTCGTGATGAAGCCGGCATATACCGTGTCTTTTATCACCAGTTCCACGTCTTGGCACACCTGCGAGGTGGGCTTGCGGTTGAAAGCTGTGACAGCCACTACCAGGTAAGCAATGACAAGCAACAGAACGATAGAAAGTAGAATCCTTTTAACCATGATATTTTTCTGATAATAGTTGGGTGATTTGGGGCGCATAGTTGTCCAGGTCTCCGGCTCCCAGCACTACCAATACTTCGGTGTGCTTTTGGGCGAGGAGGCTGAGGACGTCTTCTTTCCTACAGATGCATTTCTCGATGCCGGGGCGGAGGTTGTCATAAATCAGCTGACTCGTCACGCCGGGAATCGGTTGCTCGCGGGCAGGGTATATCTCTGTCAGAATCACCTCGTCGGATAGGGAAAGGCTGTCTGCAAAGTCACGATAGAAGTCGCGAGTACGGGTGTACAAGTGGGGCTGGAAGATGACGGTTATCTTCTTGTCTTGGTACAACTCGCGGACGGACTTCACGCTTTGGGCTATTTCGGCAGGGTGGTGGGCGTAATCGCTGAGGAATACAATCCGGTCGTTCTTCAGCTTGAAGTCGAAGCGGCGGTCCACTCCGCGGAAGCTTGCCATGCCTTGCTTGATTTCTTCGTCGGTGGCACCGCTGAGATGGGCGAGTGCCATGGCGGCAACACCATTCTCGATGTTGATACTGACGGGAACCCCCAACTGAATATCGTTGATGCGGGTGTCAGGCGCCACGAAGTCGATGAAGATTTCACCGTTTCCGATGCGGATATTC
The DNA here is from genome assembly GCF_003466325.1 of Bacteroides sp. 4_1_36. NCBI lineage: Bacteria > Pseudomonadati > Bacteroidota > Bacteroidia > Bacteroidales > Bacteroidaceae > Bacteroides > Bacteroides sp. 4_1_36. The sequence continues at coordinate 181,038 of NZ_QSOX01000007.1, read as the reverse complement.
TCGGCATGGAAGTCGCCTTCGTTGCGCGAGTAGGTATAGGTGGTGACGCCCGGTTGTACGTCGGCTTGCATTTCCAGTCCTTTGTGCAGAATCAGGGCGCCGCCCGGCTGGATAAGCGTGGTGTAGTGGCGGAAGCTTTCGAGATAGGCTTCTTTGGTGCCGTATATATCCAGGTGGTCGGGGTCGGTGGCAGTAATGACACTCATCCAGGGCGATAGCCAGTGGAAGGAGCGGTCGAACTCATCCGCTTCGATAACGGTATAAGGGCTGGTGGCGGAAAGCAGCAGATTCGTACCGTAGTTCTTCGAAATGCCTCCGAGGAAGGCGGTGCAGCCCACGTGTGACTGGTGCAGCAGGTGGGCAGCCATGGTGCTGGTGGTAGTCTTGCCATGCGTACCTGCCACGCACAGGCCTTTACTGCTGCGGGTGATGATGCCCAATACTTGGGAGCGCTTATGTATGTTGAAGCCGTTTTCACGGAAATAGGTCAGTTCTGCATGCCCTTGCGGCACGGCGGGGGTATAGACCACGAGCGTGCTTGCCTTGTCTTTGCACTCCTCCGGAATAAGGTCGATATCCTCTTCGTAGTGTATCTGTGCTCCTTCCGTAATCAGACGTTCTGTCAGTTCGCTCGACGTACGGTCGTAGCCCGCTACTGTCTTTCCTTTAGAGAGGAAATAGCGTATCAGAGCGCTCATGCCGATGCCGCCGGCACCGACGAAATAAACGGAGTGGATGGCTTCAAGCCTCACCCCCTGCCCCTCCCCCGTAGGGAGGGGAGATGAGTTACTATTGCTTATATTTTTATTCATATTCAAATTTTTTCTTCAAACTCTTCTTCCAAAAGTATGATATTATAAAAAGAACGATAGCAGTACTATCTATTCCCCCCTCCCTACGGGGGAGGGACAAGGGGAGAGGCTCTTCAATACCTCCTTCGCAATAATTGTCGCCGAGTCCGGCAACGCTAGCTTGGCGATATTCTTGCTCAAGTCTTGCAGCTTCTCGGGGTTAGCGATTGTCTCCAACGCCACCGGCAGCAGCTTCTCTTTCGCTTCCACATCCTTCACATAGATAGCTGCATCCTTATCCACCAGCGCCAGCGCATTCTTGGTCTGATGGTCTTCGGCCACATTGGGTGAGGGAACCAGGATGACCGGCTTGTGCAGCAGGCAGAACTCGGAGATGGAACCGGCTCCGGCACGTGAAATCACCAGATCGGCAGCGGCATAGGCGTTTGCCATATCCTTAATGAAGTCCGTCACATACAGATTCGGAATGGCACTGATATGCGGGTTACGTACGGCTTCTCCCGTAGTGGCTGTAATGGCTTCTCTGACTTGGTCAATGTATATCTTGCCAGTCTGCCAGATAAACTGTACGTCGGGGTGGGTACGAATGATATCCAGGCCGGCAGTCAATGTCTGGTTGATGGTGCGGGCTCCCAGGCTGCCGCCCAGAATGAGGATAGTCTTCTTTTCCGGGTTCAATCCGAAGTACTTTACGGCGTCTGCGTGCAGGATGGAATGTCCGAGCAGGTTCTGGCGCACCGGATTACCTGTCATGATTATCTTTTCTGCCGGGAAGAATTTTTCCATACCTTCGTAGGCCACGCAAATCTTGCATGCCTTCTGTGCCAGCAGCTTGTTGGTGACACCGGCGTAGGAATTCTGTTCTTGTATCAGCGTGGGAATACCCATCATGCCCGCCATTTTCAGCGTAGGACCACTGGCATAGCCACCTACACCGACGGCTACTTGCGGGCGGAACTCCTTGATGATGCTCCGTGCTTTCCACTGGCTTCGTATCAGTTTCAGCAGTACGGAGAAGTTCTTCCACAGATGTTTACGGTCGAATCCGGCAACGGGTAAGCCTATAATCCGGTAACCGGCATCTGGAACACGCTGCATTTCCATTCTTCCTTCGGCACCTACGAAGAGAATCTCCGCGTCGGGACACAACTCTTTTATGGCGTTAGCGATGGAGATGGCCGGAAAGATATGTCCTCCGGTACCGCCGCCGCTGATGATAAGCCTCACCCCCTTCCCCGTAGGGAGAGGGGTAGAGTTACTTTGGGTTGTATAGTTGTTCGCCTCTTTACTCATATTCTTGTTCTTTTTTATTTTTGTATTATTGGCATGCTCTCCATTACTCAATTATTCTTTTCTCCCCTCCCTACGGGGGAGGGGTTGGGGGAGAGGCTGTTATTCAAACTCCGCATCACTGTTCAGTACCTTTGCTGTCGGCTCGGCGGCTGTCTGTGCTTCGCTATCGGCCGGTTGTTCCGGGTTCTCGGCATTTCCGGCATCTATCAGCATCGGCACTTGCGCATCATGCATCCGCTGTTCCTCCAGCTTGGCTGTATAGCGGCTGACACTCAGTATCATGCCGATGTAGGCACAGTTGATGAAAGTGGATGTACCACCCTTGCTGATGAGTGGAAGCGGTTGTCCCGTGACGGGTGCCAGACCTACGGCAACCATCATGTTGAACAGCGCCTGCGTGACGAGCAGCAAGGCTATTCCGGTAATGAGGAAAGCGGGGAAAGTGCGGTCGCATTTTTTGGCGATACGGCCCACTCGCACCAATAGGCAGACATAAAGGAACACAACGACTATTCCGCCTACCAGTCCCAGTTCCTCGATGATGATGGCATAGATGAAATCGGAGAATGCCTGGCTCAGAAAGTCACGCTGTACGGAGTTTCCCGGACCCTTGCCTACAACGTTGCTCGTAGCTACGGCAATACGGGCATGTGCCACTTGCCCGTCGCCGTCGATGTCGAATTTGGCGGCAGGAACTTCCTCCTTGTTGGTAAAGTCTGCAATACGGGATTTTACAGTGGTGAAGCGGTGCCCCATCGGTATATTTTCCAATGTCTTGTCTGGCGTGGCCAGCAGGAAGGCGACAAAGACTGTTACGAATGCCACAATCCCTCCTCCCAGTATCAGCAGTTTCCTGGCAGATACCCGCCCGATGAACATCATCAGGTAGACCGTTCCGAAGAGCAGCATTCCCGTCGAGTAGTTTTCCGGCAGGATAAGGCCACAGACAATGCAGGTAATAATCATGATGCGCTTAAAGGCTTTCGGACTTGCACCGTCTTCATCCTGCCCTTTCGAGAGGATAAAGGCGGTAACGATGACGACGGCCATCTTCGCTATTTCCGACGGCTGGAACTGAATACCCATGAAGGTCATCCAGCGGGCTGCGCCGTTTACGCGGTCGCCGGTAATGAATCCCATCAGCATCACAAAAGCCAGCAGTCCGATGGATATCGGAAGCAGGAATACCGGGAACACCTGAAACCATTTATAGGGGATGTTGTGTACCAGTACTACAATGACGGCGCCTACCATCAGGAGGATGCTGTGTTGCGTAATCGGTCCCCAATGGTCGCCACTCTTGTAGGTCAGCGTACTGGCAGCACTGAATACCTCTGTGATGGAGATGAGGCAAAGGAAAAGGAAAATAATCCAAATCACTTTATCGCCTTTGAATATGCTCTTTAATAAATCCAATGCTTCGCAAATTAAAAATTAATAATTAAAGAATTACAAGTTGACGGTCTCATACGGCACTTGTCTTTTATAGTGCTCTGACACATGCTTTGAACTGCTCGCCGCGGTCCTCATAGCTCTTGAAGAGGTCGAAGGAGGCACAGCAAGGGCTGAGCAACACGGTTTCACCTCTCTTTGCCAGTTTGAAGGCTGCTTCTACGGCATCCTGCATGCCGGTCTGCACGTCGGCTACGGGCAGTCCCAGACGGTCGAAGAAGGCGTGCAGCTTTTCGTTGTGCAATCCCAAATAGACCAGGGCAGAGCACTTTTCGCGTACGAGGTCTTCGATTTCCGTGTAATCGTTTCCTTTGTCCTTACCGCCGAGGATAAGTACGGTTTTGCCGGTCATGCTTTGCAGGGCATACCAGCAGGAGTTTACGTTCGTAGCCTTGGAATCGTTGATGAAGCTCACGCCGCGTACGGTGGCTACTTTCTCCAACCGGTGTTCCACTCCCTTGAAGTCGGATAAGGCTTTGCGGATATATTCTTTCCGGATGCCGGCCAAATTGGCCGAGATGCCGGCGGCTAACGAATTGTATAGGTTGTGTGTGCCGTGCAGCGCCAGCTCCTCTTGCTCCATATTGAAGGCTATCGGTTCGTTGATTTCCACTTCACCGTCTTCCACGTATGCGATGGCCCCGTCTTCCTTCACGGCAGCGAACGGGTAGAGATGGGCGCGCAGGCCATGCTTGTCCAGCTCGCGCTTGATGATGGGGTCGTCGTTCCAGAAGATAAAAGCGTCTTCCGGTGTCTGGTTTTGGGTGATGCGGAATTTGGCGTCCACATATTTCTGCATACAGTGGTCGTAACGGTCCAAGTGGTCTGGTGTGATGTTCATCAGTACGGCAATGTTGGCACGGAAGTTATACATATTGTCCAGCTGGAAGGAACTCAGCTCAATGACGTAGTAATCATGCTGCTCCGTGGCTACCTGCAAGGCCAGGCTGTTGCCGATGTTGCCGGCGAGGCCGACGTTCAGGCCTGCACTCTTGAAGATGTGATAAATGAGCGAGGTGGTTGTAGTCTTTCCGTTCGAGCCGGTGATACAGACCATCTTTGCGTCAGTGTACCGTCCCGCAAACTCTATCTCAGAGATGATGGGCGTACCTTTTTCCTTTAATTTCATAATGAGCGGAGCGTCGTTGGGAATACCGGGGCTTTTCACTACTTCGTCAGCATTCAGAATCAGCTCTTCTGTGTGGTGTCCCTCTTCCCAGGCAATGCCGTATTTATCCAGCAGTTCCTTGTATTTGTCTTTGATGGCGGACATGTCGGAGACGAACGTGTCGAATCCTTTCACTTTGGCCAGTACGGCAGCGCCTGCGCCGCTTTCGCCAGCTCCTAATACTACAATTCTCATAATGTACTAATATGATTAATGTGCCAATGTGCTAATGAGCTGCGCTGTCGTGCCGCATGGCAATTAGCACATTGGCATATTGAATAATTATTATCTAATCTTTAATGTTATAATCGTTATCGCTGCCAATACAATCGTCACAATCCAGAAGCGGATGGTGATTTTGGATTCGTGGAACAGCTTGTCCGGTTTGGTGAATACTACGCTGCATCCCGGCTCTATCAGGCTCATGGAAGTGCGGAAGTGGTCGTGTATCGGTGTTCTTTTGAAGAGACGTTGTTTCACGCCTTTCCGCTTGCCTGCCTTGTAATAGAGGCGTTGCAGGATGACCGAAAGGTTCTCCACCAGGAAGATACCGCAAAGGATGGGTATCAGCAGTTCCTTGTGAATAATGATGGCGTATACTGCGATGATTCCTCCAATGGTCAGACTGCCCGTATCGCCCATGAATACCTGGGCCGGATAGGCATTGTACCACAAGAAGCCGATAAGTGCACCGATGAAGGCACAGATAAAGATTACCAGTTCTTCCGAGCCGGGAATGTACATGATATTCAGGTAGCCGGCATATTCAATGTGGCTCGATACGTAGGCGAGTATTCCCAAGGTCAGTCCGATAATGGCAGAGTTCCCTGCCGCCATTCCGTCCATTCCGTCATTCAGGTTGGCTCCGTTGCTGACGGCGGTAACTACGAAAATCGTGATAATCACAAACAGTATCCAACCTGCTGTCTGGGCATGTTCACCTATGAAGCCCACTAGGTCGGCATAGTCGAAGTTGTTGCTCTTGAAGAATGGGATGGTGGTCTGTGTTGCCTTGATTTCCTTGGCGGCATGCACCACTTCTATCTGTCCGTCCGGTTTCTCTATTTCTATGTTCTCGCGGATAACCACCTGCGGACTGAGGTAGAGAGTCAGTCCGACGATAAGTCCCAAGCCTACCTGACCGATGATTTTGAACTTACCGTGCAGGCCTTCCTTGTCCTTCTTGAATATCTTGATGTAGTCGTCGGCAAAGCCCAGCGACCCCAGCCAGATTGTGGTAATCAGCATCAATATCATATAAATATTGCTCAATTTGCCCAGTAGTAGGCAAGGAATGAGTATGGCAAAAATAATGATGACACCGCCCATGCTGGGTACTCCCACCTTGTTTACGCCGAACGGGTCGATGCTGGCATCACGTTGCGTTTCAGTAATCTGCTTGCGTTTCAGTAGATTGATGAACTTATCTCCCCAGATACTCGAAATGAGCAATGCCAGAATGATTGCCATCAACGAACGGAAGGATGTATAGCCAAACATGCCCGCACCGGGGAAGTCATATTTGTCTAACCATTGAAATAAATAGTATAACATGATGTTAATTATTTAATTGTTTAATGTGCTAATGTGCCAATATGCTAATTGATAGTCTGGTATATCTGCTGGTAAAGGAATGAATATCCTACATGACGCATGGCAATTAGCACATTAGCATATCAGCACATTATTTCATTTAATATCTCTTTGTCGTCAAAATGGTGTTTCACGCCTTTAATCTCCTGATAATTCTCATGCCCCTTGCCTGCAACGAGAATCACGTCTCCCGGCTGTGCCAGCATGCAGGCTGTCTTGATGGCTTCGCGGCGGTCGGTGATGCTGATGGTTTTCTGCATGTCGTCTTTATCCAGTCCCGCCAGCATGTCGTTGATGATGTCCTGCGGCTCTTCAAAGCGCGGGTTATCGGAGGTGATGATGACCCGGTCGCTCAAGCGGGCGGATTCTTTGGCCATGATGGGACGCTTGCCTTTGTCGCGGTTGCCGCCGGCGCCCACAACGGTAATCACTTTCCCTTTTCCTTCCAGCACTCCGTGAATGGCGTTCAATACATTGACCAGGGCGTCTGGAGTATGCGCATAGTCCACAATGGCGGTGTAGCCTTTCGGTGAACGGATGGCATCGAAGCGGCCGGTTACCGGATGCAGCGTGCTGAGGGCAACCAGTACATCCTCTTCTTTCTTGCCAAGCAATACGGCAGTACCGAATACCGCCAGCAGGTTGTAGGCATTGAACTTTCCGATGAAACGTACTGCCAGTTCGTGATTGTTGAAGTCGAGCAACATTCCCTCGAAATGAGACTCCAAGACTTTGCCTTTGAAGTCGCTAAGACTACGCAAAGAGTAGGTGTATACCTTCGAACGGGTATTCTGCGTCATCACAAGTCCGTTCTTGTCATCCAGGTTGGTCAGGCTGAAAGCTCCTTTTGGCAGTTCGTCGAAGAACTTTTTCTTGGCTTTGAGGTAGTTCTCCACCGTTTTATGATAATCCAGATGGTCGCGGGTCAGATTAGTGAAAATACCGCCGGCAAACTTCAGACCGCTGATGCGCTTCTGGGCAATGGAATGGGAACTGACTTCCATGAAGGCATACTTGCAGCCGGAATCTGCCATTTCTCCGAGCAGGCGGTTCAGGGTTATCGGGTCCGGGGTGGTGTGTTCGGTCGGTACGGGCAGGTCGTCGATGTAATTGCATACAGTGGAAACCAGTCCGACCTTGTAGCCGAAATAGCGGAAAGTATTATATAATAAGGTGGCAACGGTTGTTTTTCCGTTGGTTCCGGTCACGCCGATGAGTTCCATCTTGGATGTAGGGTCGCCATAGAAAGTGGTAGCCACTTTCCCTACGGCATCTTCACTGTCTTTCACCTGAATGTAGGTGATGCCGGCCTTAAGCTCTTCCGGCAATTCTTCACACAATACTGCAACAGCCCCTTTATCGATGGCAGCCGGAATGTAGGCATGCCCGTCGGTCTGCGTACCACGCATGGCCATGAACAGATGTCCGGTTCCTATCAGGCGGGAATCTATATTCACCCCCGTTATCTCCATGCTTGTACTTCCGGTAATCCGGACCGGCTGTATTGTTTGCAACAAATCACTTAATCTCATACCTTATTATATATAGTGTATATCCAAATCTTGTTTATTCTCATGTTAACGTAGTGTCAGGGCTATGGTTTGTCCTTTCACTATCCGGCTACCGCTTGCTATGGACTGGTTCCTCACCCGTCCTACGCCGTTTAGCCTTACTTTCAGTCCTTTACTCTCTAAAAGGTAGACAGCATCTTTCGCTCCCATACCTACCACGCTGGGCACGGTGCCCGAGGCCGGTTCCTGGTCTTGCAGGATGACTGCCGACGGAGCTGCTTGTGTATGCCCCCACTGTTCCTTTTTCTTTTGTCCGGCGAACTGTTTCTGAACGGGCACTTTCAAATCATTCAGTACAAGGAGTGCTTCGTTCATCTCTCCGGCTTTCACGGGAGGAATCACATTGGTGGTACTGTCTATGGCACTGCGTATGTCAAAACGCAGGTCTTTGGCATAAACTCTTTCTGCTATTTTCCCAAAGACACTACCTGCCATCAGACCGCCTGAAGCTGGTAACCCAGGCTTCTGAATGGAAACGATGCAACTGTATTTGGGTGCTTCCGAGGGGAAATATCCGCAGAAACTTACAAGGTAATTCACCCGTCCCGACTTATATCCGGCGGCTCCTTGTGAAATCTGTGCCGTACCCGTCTTGCCCGATACGGAGAATTGCTTGCTGCCGGCGGGTTTTGCCAGACCTTGCGATACCACTTTCCGAAGGATTTCGCGGATCTGTGTCAGGGTATGGTCGGAACATATCTTGGGATTGATTACTTCCGTAGGATATTCTTTCACTACCTCACCGTCCTTTACCGCTGCTTTCACAAACTTGGGGCGTACCATGACCCCGTTGTTGGCTATGGCATTGTAGAAGGTCAGTATGTTCATAGGAGGTACCTGAGTCTCGTAGCCGATACTCATCCACGGCAAAGTCGTTTTGGCAAAATAACGCTCTTTGGGTCCTTTGATGTTGGGCTTCCCTTCACCGGGTATTTGCAGATGAAGCGGCTGGTCGATGCTCATGCGCTTCAAACCGTCCACGAACTTCTGCGGATTATCCTTGTAGTGCTTGTCGATGAGGTAGGAGACGCCCACATTGGAAGAAACTTCCAGAATACGTGTCACATCTATCTTTCCATAACCTCCCCGGTGCCAGTTGTGGTCTCTCATCTTGCTGCCGTACATATTCATAATACCGTTGCCCGTGTCTACCTCGGTATCCGGGGTTATCTTGCCATCTTCCAGTGCCACCATAATGGAGGCTGTCTTGAAGGTGGAGCCCGGTTCCAACATATCGCTGATGGCATTACTGTTCATTTCGTAGTAATTGCCGTCTCCGGCTTTCATCATGTTGACAATGGCCTTTACTTCTCCGGTAGCCACTTCCATCAGTACGGCTACCCCGACATTGGCATTGATTTCCTTCAACTTGTCTACCAGGGCTTTTTCGCAGATGTCCTGCATGCCTACGTCGAGGGTGGATATGATGTCACAACCGTCTACCGGGGGAAGGTCTACGATATTCAGGTATTTATTCATCACCTTCTGACGGTGGGTAATACCGTTCCGTCCTTTCAGCAGGGTGTCGAAGGCCAGTTCAATGCCGTTACGGGCTCCCATGGCTGTATCGGCATAGAGACGGCCCAGGGTTTGGGCTGCCAAAGAACCGAACGGCTTTTTACGCTGGTTGTATATCTGTTCGTGGAACCCGCCTCTGTACTTGTTCATCTTGAATACGGGTAACCGCTTGGCTTCCTTATACTGAATGTAAGAGATGCGCCGGTTGCGGTTGGGAAGAATGTTGTAGTTCCGGCTCTTCATCTCCCGCCCCTTGCGCAGATGGCTTTTGAAGGTGGCGGCACTGATGTCCGGAAAAATCTGATGAAGCCCGATACAGATGGAATCGAAATTGGCTTTCCAGATAGAATCCTTGCGCTGCTGGTCCTTTTTGCGGCGCTTCTCGTCCCTTTCGCCGGACATGAAGTCCATATATATTTTATATTCCGGCAGCGAACTTGCCATCAGTTTGCCATCCGAGGACAGGATATTTCCCCGGTTGGGCTTCACCGTTACATTCTCTTTTACGAAGCGGTCGGCTACATCGTGCCAGTACTGTCGCTCGGCAAACATAATCATGGCGCCTTTCACAACAATAGCTATCCCCACCAACCCCATGAGTAGGACGACGAAGAAGTAACGGGTCATTATGTTTTTTTTATTTACAGCCAATGTTATTTACGATTTAACGATTTACGATGTACTATTGAAATTACTTTAATCCTCAATTCTCCATTATTTTAGTAAGTACGGTGGATTAGTGGAAGTCTGCAAATCGCTTTCTTTGGTGGCGATGTATTCCTCGATGCGCGATTGGCGGCTCCGCTCCATCAATTCCGAACTGCGTGTCAGGGCATCGTACTTGATGTCTATCAGCTCTTTTTTAAGATTGTCTATCTCTATCAGTTGCAGTTGGCATTCGTAACGGTTGTTGATGTAAATAATGATAAGCACCATGATAAGGAACAACAATCCGGCTTGGCGGCGGAAGAAGTCTGTGGCCAGAATGTCGCCTCCGATGATGTTCTTCAGTGAGGTGCGTTTTTTCACCTTTTCCGTATTCTTTTCTTCTTGCTTCTTTTCCATTGCTAGTCACTAATCATTCATTACTCTTTCTGCAATTCTCAGCTTGGCGCTGCGCGAACGCGGATTGCGCTCTATCTCTTCCTCGTCCGGTACAATCACTTTGTTGTTGACTAGCCGGAACGGGGTCAATACGTTCCCGAAAAAATCTTTTTCGGCCTTGCCTTCCACGTTGCCGGTTTTCATGATATTCTTCACCATACGGTCTTCCAGGGAGTGATAGGTTATCACCACCAGGCGGCCTCCCGGCTTTAGCGCTTCTGTTGCCGCATACAGCATTTCTTTCAGTGCTTCCATTTCCTGGTTTACCTCAATGCGCAATGCTTGGAATACTTTTGCCAGTTCTTTCTTCTCGCGTTCGCGGCCGAAGAGTGGCTTGACGATTTCCAGAAATTCGCCGATGGTGGCAATTTTCTGCGTAGCCCGTGCCTTAACGATGACAGATGCCAGTTTCCGGCTGTTCTTCAGTTCGCCGTACAGATAAAAAATATCGGCCAGCTTTTCTTCTTCGTAGGTATTCACGATGTCGGCAGCGGTCAGGCCGGCACGCTTGTTCATACGCATATCCAGTGCCCCGTCGAAGCGGAAGGAGAATCCCCGTTCGCTGTCATCAAAGTGATGGGAAGATACGCCGAGGTCGGCAAGTATGGCATCCACTTTTTCGATGCCGTGATAGCGTAGGAAGTTGTGCAGGTAGCGGAAGTTGCTGCGTACGAATGTAAAATGCGGGTTGTTCACAATGTTACGTTCCGCATCCTCGTCCTGGTCGAAGCTCAGCAGTCGGCCGCCGTCTTCCAGGCGGGACAGTATCTCGCGCGAATGTCCTCCTCCACCAAACGTTACGTCTACATACGTGCCGTCCGGACGGATGTTCATTGCATCTACGCTCGGCATCAGCAATACGGGGATGTGATATGTTGTTTCTTCTTTCATCATCTGTTGTTTATAGCTTATTTTCGTCACAACAAATATTTTCGTCTCCCAGCAGTTCTTCAAGAGCCTCGCTGAACTCGTCGGGGTTCATGAATGGTTGGTCGGCACGTTCCTTAGCCCAGATTTCTATTGTGTTGTCCACACCAATGAAGCGGACATCACTTTGTATACCCGCCATTTGCAGGTAACGTTTTGGGAGCAGGATGCGTCCGTTCCCGTCAGGGGTCATGACTTCCGCGTCACTTACGAACTGGCGGAAAATCATTTGTTGTTTGGCGTTCCATTTATTCAGCCGGCAGCGAAGTTGGTTTTGAGTGGCAAACCATACACTTTCCGGGTAGAGCACCAGGCAATCCTGATACACGTCCTTACGCAACACGAGTCTTTCTTCAGAAGCGGCTTGCAGCTGTTTCCGGAAGGTGGCCGGGATGAAAACTCTTCCTTTTGCATCCGCCTTAGCCTCGATATTACCTAAAAATTGTATCATTTCTCACCTTATTATAATAAGCGACGGTAAAAATACACATTTCCCCACAATTCCCCACAATCTTTTAACTAAAATCTTAGGAAGAAGTTTTCAACACCTTGTTGATAGCTTATTCATTTGATAATGAAGCTGCTTTTGAAACGCTTTGCTGGTGGGGGATTCGTGTAGTCTCTTTTGAAAAGATTCGGTTGAGGATGACGGTCTTTGGTTTGAAAGTCGCTTGTTGGTGGAATGGTGTCTTGGGTGGGAAACTTCTTTCCCAGCTTTGCGGATATCTAAACCAAGACTTGGTTTCTCTATCCCCAGGCTTGGTTTGGAAAAACCAAAGTTTGGGATAAAGCTCTTTCTTAACTCTTTCTTGTTTTAGTATTAACTTCTGAAACTTTTTTTGTTAACTTCCCGTCTATTTTGTGAACGTTACTACTTACCGGAAGATGATGGGAGGGAGGAGTGATAATATTCCCCCTGGAGTGGTTGATTATTACATTCATCCACAGAATCCAGGGGGGATAAATGTTTTTTTACTGTATGCTGTTCAGCAAGTCTAGCTTGCCCTCGTTCACCAGTTTTAGAATGAGTTCGCCAAACAATGTGTTTTGCCATGCAAACCAGGCGCGGGTGAACTTGGCGGGATTGTCTTTGTGGAAAGACTCGTGCATAAAGCCGGTTCCGGCTTCTGTATCCATCAACATCTTCACGCAAGTTTTAATCTCTTCATCGTTCTGGCTTGTGAAGGCTTTCATCATGATGCTCATCGGCCAAATCATGTCGTAGCCGATGTGCGGACCTCCAATGCCTTCGCCTGCCGTACCTTTGAAGAAGTATGGGTTATCCTCGCTCCATACGAAACGACGGGTGTTCTGGTAAATAGGATCGTTGATGTCCACATCGCCCAGATAGGGCAGTGCGATAAGGCTCGGTACATTGGCGTCGTCCATCAGAAGGTGGTTGCCGAAACCGTCTACCTCGAAGGCATAGATGGTGCCGTATTTGGGATGGTTGTAGGTAGCGTATTTTCGTAGGGCGGTTTCTACTTCTCCGGCCAGATCGGTACATTCTTTTGCAAGCTCCGGGCGGTTATTGACTTCAGTCAGAATCTCGGCTGCCTTACGCAGCGAAGATACGGCGAAGAAGTTGGAGGGTATCAGGAATTGGAAGGTGGTGGCGTCATCGGAAGGGCGGAAAGAAGATGCAATCAGTCCGACCGGTTTCACCGGATTGCCCCAGCCGTCGTTGGTCATCGTGTCCAGTGCGCGTTCAGTTACCCGCTGGAAATGGTAGGAACCGCGTCCGTCACGGCGCTGTTGGTCGCGGAAGGTGGTCAGGATGTTTTGGATTGCTTTTATCCACTCGGCATCGAAGATGCTTGTATCACCGGTCGTTTTCCAGTAATGGTAGGCAAGGCGTAGCGGATAACACAGTGAATCGATTTCCCATTTACGCTCGTGCACCTCGTCGTTCATGTCGGTAAGGTCGGTTTTCCAGTGTCCGTCGGGGATGGGGCCGTCGTTGAAGGCGTTGGCAAACGGGTCTACATTAATCAGCTTGAATTGGCGGTTGATGACTCCTGCAAGCATCGTCTTCAGTTCCTTGTCTTCATTGGCCAGCTGTACGTAGGGCCACACCTGCGCACCTGAGTCGCGGAGCCACATGGCATGGATATCTCCGGTGTAGACAAATGTGTCGGGCTTCCCGTCTTTCTTGTCCTTGCGGAAATGGACGGTGGTGTCCAGCGTGTTGGGAAAGCAGTTAGTGAACATCCATGACAGCTTCTGATTTTTCAGCAGCTGCTGTATCCGTTGAATTTGTTCTTCTACGGCTTTGGAACGGAACAGTCGTTTTGATTCTACCGGTCGGTTGTCTTTCTTGATAGCGTCGGAGGCGCATACGTGGTTACTCATGGCCGGCTGTACGGCAAAAACGGCAGGAGTAGCCATTGTCATTGCTGCAAATGTGCAGGCTGTAATGATTGTCTGTTTCTTCATGTTGTTTATTAATTACTCGGTTTTTCTTTAGGTATCTTGGTTTGTGTCCCATGATTGCCCAAAGATAAGCATATTTACTTTTTTATCCGGCCAATTAATAAACAATTCTTAGGTTGCCGTATTCTCTTATCTGAAATCTTTCAGTTCCTGTTGCAGTTTCTGGCGGGTAAAGAAGATGCGGCTCTTTACTGTTCCAAGTGGGAGGTTCAGCTTTTCTGCGATTTCACGGTACTTGAAACCGGAGACATGCATGGAGAAAGGTATCTTGTACTCACGTGGCAAGGCATTGACAATGCGGTGCATTTCCTTCAGGTCGTAGGCGCCTTCTGTGCTGTCGAGTGTGAGGTCGTGCGGCGTGTTCAGATGATAGAGATTGTCTGTGGTATCTACAAATGTCTGGTCACGTACCACTTTACGGTAATTGTTGATGAAAATATTACGCATGATGGTATATATCCATCCTTTAAAGTTGGTATCAGGTGTGTACTTCTCTTCATTGTCCAGAGCTTTCAGGGATGTCTCTTGAAGCAGGTCGTTGGCCTCTTCGCGGTCGGAGGTTAATTTATATGCAAAGCGTAATAAGTCGTTTTGAACTCCGAGTAGGTCTTGGGTAAATGTTCTATTATTCATAATGGATGTTTTTTAAATTATTGTTCGTTTTATTGATGATGCAAAGCTACGGATGATTTCTCTTTTTGATAGACGGAAATCAAACTCTCTTTGGGGTAAAATCTAACAATTGGCAGTTTTCGGGTGGCTTTGGTTAGCTTTCAGTGCCTCGGATAGGTGGAAAAGTGGGATGTAGCCAGAGATTGCTATCCTGATTTTTGTAAATAATATTGTCGCAAAGCGTAACGGCTTGAATGAGTTTGTGTACGAAATACAAGGGGCGAGACCATGAAAGGCAGACGCGGGATTGTCCCGGCCTGCCTTTCTCTCTTTTGATACAACTAAAATCTGTACTCTTCTTAATTTATGGAAATCACTGGTTTTATATGCTGAGTGCTTAAACAAAATCCTTCAAGTCTTGTTGTAGTTTTTGGCGGGTGAAGTAAATGCGGCTCTTTACCGTGCCTAAGGGCAACCCTAGCTTCTCTGCAATTTCGCGGTATTTGAAGCCGGAGACATGCATGGAGAAGGGAATCTTGTACTCCCGTGGAAGGGCGTTGACAATGCGGTGCATCTCTTTCAGGTCATATGCGCTTTCTGTGCTTTCAAAAGCGGCGTCGCGCGGCAGGTTCAGGTGATAGAGATTGTCCGTGGTATCCACGAAAGTCTGGTCACGCACCACTTTGCGGTAATTGTTGATGAAGATATTGCGCATGATGGTGTATATCCATCCTTTGAAATTAGTATCGGGCGTATACTTCTCTTCGTTATCCAGAGCTTTCAGGGATGTTTCCTGCAAGAGGTCGTTGGCTTCTTCACGGTCGGAAGTAAGTTTGTATGCAAAACGCAATAAATCGTCTTGAACTCCGAGCAGGTCTTTTTTAAATGTTATATTGTTCATATGTGCTATGTTTTTTTTCGTTAATCTTGATATTGCAAGTTTACGGAAGTTTTCTCTTTCAGGCAGACGGATTTCAAACATACTTTAGGGGAAAAACTATCAATTGACAGTTTTTAGGTGCTATTTGATAGATTTCGGGTGCAGTTTTCTGTCATTTTTTTGCGATTAATTAAAAAGATGAGTTAATTTTGCGCATTCATTTCATCAAAAGAAGAATGGCTGACGACTCTTTATTTTTGATTGACATAGACAAGATACTTCGGGAAAAGGCTCCGAAGCAGTCTAAGTATATCCCCAAGTTCGTGGTTTCTTATTTGAAGCACATCGTTCATCAAGAGGAATTGAATGTCTTTTTGCGGGAGTCGAAAGATAAAGTCGGTGTAGATTTCCTGAAAGCTTGTCTGGAGTTCCTTGATGCCAATATTGTGGTAAAGGGGGAGGAAAATCTGCCTAAAGAAGGGCTTTATACTTTTGTGTCCAACCATCCCCTGGGTGGGCAGGATGGAGTGGCACTGGGTTATGTCCTGGGCTCCTTTTATGGTGGCAAGGTGAAATATATGGTCAACGACCTGCTGATGAACCTGCACGGACTGGCGCCGCTTTGCATCCCCATCAACAAGACGGGAAAGCAGGCCAAAGACTTCCCCAGAATGGTGGAGGCGGGATTTGCTTCGGACAATCAGCTCATCATGTTTCCCGCAGGGCTTTGTTCGCGTAGGCAGAATGGGGTCATCCGTGACTTGGATTGGAAAAAGACCTTTATCGTGAAGAGTGTCGAAGCCCACCGTGATGTAGTTCCCATCCACTTCGAGGGGCGGAACTCCAACTTCTTTTATAATCTTGCCAATTTTTGTAAGATGTTGGGCATCAAGTTCAATATCGCCATGCTTTACCTGGCAGATGAAATGCTGAAGAATCGCCATAAAACATTTACCATCACCATAGGGAAGCCTATCCCCTGGCAAACTTTCGACAAATCGAAAAGCCCGGCCGGATGGGCGCAATATGTGAAGGATATTGTATATAAATTGTAGAGAGACCGTATTTATATTAAAGAAGAACTACTAACAGAAAAATATGGAAGATGTTATTGCACCGATAAGCAAGGAGCTGTTGAAAGCGGAGTTGACTGAGGAAAAGCGTCTGCGCATGACCAATAGAAGTCATAATCAGATATATATCATTACTGCCCAAGACTCTCCGAATACAATGAAGGAGATCGGCCGTTTGCGCGAGATTGCATTCCGTGCTGCGGGAGGAGGAACGGGCAAGTCTATGGATATTGATGAATATGACATCATGGACAACCCGTACAAGCAGTTGATTGTCTGGAATCCGGAAGCAGAAGAAATTTTGGGTGGATACCGTTATATCTTAGGTACGGATGTGCGTTTTGATGAACATGGTGCCCCTATTCTGGCAACTGCCCATATGTTTAACTTTTCGGATAAGTTTTTGAAGGACTATCTTCCTACGACCATCGAGTTAGGACGTTCGTTCGTTACGTTGGAGTATCAGTCTACGCGTGCAGACAGTAAAGGTCTGTTTGCGTTGGATAATCTGTGGGATGGTTTGGGCGCACTGACCGTAGTCATGCCCAATGTGAAGTATTTCTTCGGAAAGGTGACTATGTATCCCAGCTATCATCGTCAGAGTCGTGATAAGATTCTTTATTTTCTTCGGAAACACTTTGCGGATAAGGACAACCTGATTACTCCGATGAAGCCGTTGCTTCTGGAATCGGACGAGAATGAATTGGCGGCTCTCTTCTGTAAAGACTCTTTTAAGGAAGACTATAAGATTTTGAATTGTGAAATCCGTAAGGCGGGGTATAATATTCCCCCGCTGGTGAATGCCTATATGAGTCTCAGCCCTACCATGCGTATGTTCGGTACAGCCATCAATTACGGTTTCGGAGATGTGGAGGAAACGGGTATCCTAATTGCCGTGGACGAGATTTTGGCAGAAAAGCGCATTCGCCACATCGAGTCGTTCATAGCGAGCGAACCGGAGGCGTGCAAGCTTACGTCGGGAGCAAATAAGGTTGTATCATAGGACTATCCGGAGGAATGTTTGTCGTCTGTTATACCGCTGGCAAGCTATTCCCGTTTATTTTCCTATATAAATCGAGTGCAAATACATCCGTCATTCCGGAGATGTAATCCAATACCGCCTGTATTCTTTCGTAGAGTGCAGGCGCTTTTATGTTGTACTGGCCCGATACGCGATTGATGAGCAGTTGCGAATATGCCTTTTCCGGAGAACGCACGGCGTCAATCATCAGTTCGAGCAGGGTACTGATGATGCGGAAACCGGCAAGTTCAATGTCCAGTACATCGCGTGAACGGTAAATCCTCTTCAGGGAGATGTCTGCACAGTGCTTGTAGGCATTGGCTGGTACCTCGGATATATGGTTGATGAGGCTTCCTTCAAATTCTCCTTTCAGAATCTTTTCTTCATTGTCTACAAAGGCTTGCACGCATTCGCCGATAAGCAGTCCGATAACGCTGGAACGCAGATAGGCTATTTGTTCATTGGTGTCACTTACTATCTCCATCGTTTTGAGCCGGTGTGCTTGGCGCTCTTTCGAGAAATAAGAAAGAAGCAACTCTTTGGTTTCTTGTGTAGTCAGAATTTTCAGTTTGTGAGCATCCTCAATATCCATCATCTGGTAGCAGATGTCATCGGCGGCTTCCACCAGATAGACCAGCGGGTGGCGGGCATATTTCAACGGGGCATCGTTCTGCTTCTCCATACCCAACTCTTCTGCTATGCGGCGAAAACTTTCTTCCTCTGTGATGAAGAAACCGAATTTTGACTTTTTGCCTGCAAGACTCGATGAAAAGGGATATTTCACGATGCTTGCCAAGGTGGAGTAGGTGAGTACAAATCCTCCCTGTCGCCTTCCCTCAAACTGGTGGGTAAGCAGGCGGAACGCATTTGCATTCCCTTCAAAGTGGGTAAGGTCCTCCCATTGGGAAGGTGTCAGTTGGCCCTTCAGGGACATTCCTTTTCCTTCAGAAAAAAAGGTGGAAATAGCTCGTTCTCCCGAATGTCCGAAAGGAGGATTTCCCAAGTCGTGTGCCAGGCAGGCGGCGGAAACGATGGAGCCTATTTCGGTGAGGTAGCTGTCTTGCAGTTCCGGACGGCGGGCAATGAGAGCTTTCGATACATCGTTGCCTAGTGAGCGGCCTACACATGATACTTCCAAGCTGTGTGTCAATCGGTTGTGGACGAATACACTACCGGGAAGAGGGAATACCTGGGTTTTGTTCTGCAGACGGCGGAAGGGAGCAGAGAAGACAAGGCGGTCATAGTCACGTTGGAATTCCGAGCGGTTTTCATGGCGTTCCTGGTGAAACTCTTCCAGTCCGAAGCGTTTGGCAGATATGAGCGTATTCCAATTCATCATGATGTTATTTGAGATTTGACGATTTACTATTTACGATTGAAGTTACTATTATTTAACTGCAAATGTATCACTATTTTGTATAAAAAGCCGTATTTTCGCCCAAGTTTATAGTAAAAGGAAGATGAATTGCGAAACTTGAATTACTCGAATTGTAAGAATAGAAGTAGCCCCAATCGTAAATAGTAAATCGTCAAATCGTAAATAACATCATGTTGAACGTACAAATCATCAATAAATCAAAGCATCCGCTTCCGGCTTATGCCACTGAGCTGTCTGCAGGAATGGATATCCGTGCAAACCTTAACGAACCTATTTCGCTGGCTCCGATGCAGCGGTGTCTGGTGCCTACGGGCCTTTATATCGCTCTTCCGGAAGGATTTGAGGCGCAAGTGCGTCCGCGTAGTGGATTGGCCATTAAGAAGGGGATTACCGTGCTGAACTCCCCTGGAACGATTGATGCCGATTACCGTGGTGAGGTTTGTATTATTCTCGTCAACCTTTCTGCAGAAACCTTCGTCATCGAAGATGGGGAGAGGATTGCACAAATGGTGATAGCGCGTCACGAACAAGCTCTTTGGCAGGAAGTGGAAGTGCTGGATGAGACGGAGCGCGGTGCCGGAGGTTTCGGGCATACGGGTAAAAAATGAATGGATATTGTTCCGTTTTACGGGTTAAGAATTTATAATTAAATAGATGAGAATCAGAGTAAAAATAATACTTGCGTTGTTGATAGGTACCTTCTGCTTTACTACGTACGGAGTGCAGGCTGCCAACGTTCAAGCTTCAAAGGAGAAAATGAGCGGGTACGGTCGGTCTGAAAAGGCACGGAAGGAATTGAAGAAACGGAAGAAGTCGAAGAAAGCCGACGTTTCGCTCGTAAAGGAGCTTACCCCCGAACAGCAGCGCCGTTACGACTACTTCTTTCTTGAAGCCGCCCGTCTGAAAGTCCAAAAAGACTATGATGCGGCTTTCGATGTCCTGCAACATTGCCTGACGATAAACCCGAACGCATCATCGGCTTTGTATGAGATGGCCCAGTATTATATGTACCTCAAGCAGGTGCCGTTGGGACAAGCCGCCTTGGAAAAGGCGGTGGAGAATGCTCCCCATAATTACTGGTATGCCCAGGGACTTGCCAATCTGTATATGCAGCAAAACGAAACGGAGAGAGCCGCTGCCTTGTTGGAAAATATGGCGGTACGTTTCTCGGATAAGCTGGACCCGCTATACAACTTGCTGGAGATTTACAACCGCCAGGAAGAGTATGACAAAGTTATCGGTATACTGAACAAGCTCGAGGAACGGATGGGCAAGAATGAACAGCTCAGTATGGAGAAGTTCCGCATCTATCTGCAAAAGAAGGACGACAAGAGCGCCTTTCATGAAATAGAAAGTCTGGTAGAAGAGTATCCCAACGATATGCGCTATCAGGTTGTGCTGGGGGATGTCTATATGCAGAACGGGAAAAAGCAGGAAGCTTATGAGATTTACAAGAAGGTGCTGGCCGAAGAGCCGGACAATGCAATGGCCATGTACTCATTGGCTTCTTACTACGAAGAGACCGGACAGAAGGAGCTGTATGAACAGCAATTGGACACGCTGTTGCTGAACAAGAAAGTGGCTTCGGACACCAAACTGAATGTGATGCGGCAGTTCATCGTGCAGAACGAGCAGGCAGGCAAGGACAGTACACGTGTCATTACGCTCTTCAACCGCATCATGGAGCAGGAGCCCGATGAGGCGCAATTACCTTTGCTGTATGCCCAATATCTTCTTTCCAAAGGAATGAACAAGGAGGCAGGGCCGGTTCTGCGCCAGGTTCTGGCGATAGACCCTACCAACACAGCGGCTCGTATGACATTGCTGGGGGAAGCTGTGCGCCAGGAGGATTACAAGGAAATAATGAATTTGTGCGAAGCCGGTGTGGAGTCCAATCCCGATATGTTGGAGT
Organism: Bacteroides sp. 4_1_36; assembly: GCF_003466325.1. Classification (NCBI taxonomy): domain Bacteria; kingdom Pseudomonadati; phylum Bacteroidota; class Bacteroidia; order Bacteroidales; family Bacteroidaceae; genus Bacteroides; species Bacteroides sp. 4_1_36. Next base: position 160,291 of record NZ_QSOX01000007.1, on the reverse strand, counting down.
TCTATTTCTATCTGGCCATTGCCTACAACCAGGCGGAACGGACGGATGATGCCCTTGCCATCTGTCAAAAGGCTTTGTCGCACGTCAAGGACGACAGCAAGAAGGAGGTCGTATCAGATTTTTATGCCATTATCGGTGATGCTTATCACACCAAGAATCTGCATGCGGAAGCTTATGCGGCTTATGATTCCGCTTTGGTGTACAATCCTTCAAACATCGGTGCCTTGAATAACTACGCATATTATCTTTCCGTGGAGCGCCGCGACTTGGACAAGGCGGAAGAGATGAGCTACAAGACAGTGAAAGCCGAGCCGAACAATTCCACCTATCTCGATACATATGCATGGATATTGTTTGTTAAAGGTAATTATGCCGAGGCGCGTCTCTACATAGATGAGGCGATAAAGAATGATAAAGATAGCAGTGACGTGGTCTTGGAACATTGCGGAGATATCTATTACATGACTGGCGATGCGGAAGGTGCCTTGAAATACTGGAAACAAGCCTGGGATAAGGGCAATCGCTCTGATACGTTGAAACAGAAAATACAAAAAAAGAAATATATATCAGATGAAACTAAACCTGCTGAATGATATGGCAAGGATATGCCGCCTGTTGTCCTTGCTGTTGTTGCTGGCTGTGGGGCTTGCCGGTTGCAAGACTTCGCGTCACTCAAGTTCTCTGTCCGGAGAATCTGCCTGCCTTTCCTCCAAAGTGCAGCTGACGGTACCCCATAAAGATGCCACCCTTACTGTGAACGGTACGATGAAGTTGAAGAAGGAAGAATGCATGCAGATTTCCTTTCTGATGCCGATACTTCGTACGGAGGTGGCACGTATGGAAGTCACCCCGGATGAGATTCTGTTGGTAGACCGTATGGGAAAACGTTATGTCCGTGCAACACGTAAGGAACTGAAGGATGTGCTGCCCAAGAAGGCGGATTTTGCCCATTTGGAGAAACTGCTTTATGCTGCTTCCAAACCCAATGGCAAGAAGGTGCTTACCGGCAAGGAACTCGGGATACCCTCTCTGGAAAAGGGAAAGATTGAACTTTCCAACTTCTCGGATAAGCCTTTTGCACTGACTCCTACCCAGCTCTCACAGAAATATAAAGAGGTGGAGCTGGAAGAACTGCTGGAAATGCTGATGGACCTTTGATTAGTTGATAATTGTCAGATAATCCCTCATAACTTATAACTCATAACTTATGAAGCTTCTCCTTCTCTTCTTTCTCCTCCTTTTGCCGGTTTCTCCGCTCCTAGCCCAGTCCAACAAGCTGATTAAGGAACTGGAAAGCAAGCGTGGTGCCTTGCAGAAACAGATAGCAGAGTCGGAAACGCTGTTGATAACCACCAAGAAGGATGTGGGAAGCCAGTTGAACGGTCTTGCTGCACTGACCGGACAGATAGAAGAGCGCAAACGCTATATTCTGACTATCAATAATGATGTGGAATCCATAGAGCGCGAGTTGTCTTCATTAGAACGTCAGTTGACCCGCCTGCAACGTGACCTAAGGGACAAGAAGAAGAAATACGAATCGTCCGTTCAATATTTGTATAAGAACCGCTCCATTGAAGAGAAGCTGATGTTCATTTTCTCTGCCAAGAGCCTGGCACAGACCTATCGACGCATGCGCTATGTACGTGAATATGCTACTTATCAGCGCCTGCAAGGCGAGGAAGTGTTGAAAAAGCAGGAGCAGGTGAACCGTAAGAAGACTGAGCTTCAGCAAGTGAAGGTTGCCAAGGAAGGATTGTTGAAAGAACGTGAAGAGGAGAAAGTCAAGCTGGAAGCGCAGGAGAAGGAACAAAAGTTGTTGGTAGCCAATCTGAAAAAGAAACAGCGGGGCTTACAGAACGAACTGAATAAGAAACGCCGTGAAGCCAATCAGCTCAATGCACGCATTGACCGTCTGATAGCGGAAGAAATAGAGAAAGCGCGTAAGCGTGCGGCAGAAGAAGCGCGCCGTGAGGCAGCCGCACGTAAAAAGGCTGGTGAAAAAAACGAAAAAACGGCAACTGCCTCTACGCCCGCAAAGCCGAAGGCACAGCCTTTGGAAACTTACTCCATGAGTAAGGCAGACCGTGAATTATCAGGGAACTTTGCTAATAATCGCGGTAAGTTGCCGATGCCCATCACCGGCGCGTATATCATTACCAGCCATTACGGCCAGTATTCTGTGGAAGGTTTGCGCAATGTCAAGCTGGACAATAAGGGCATCGATATACAAGGGAAACCGGGTGCCCAAGCCCGTGCCATCTTCAATGGTAAAGTGGCGGCTGTCTTTAAACTGAACGGACTGTTCAATATCCTTGTCCGTCACGGGAATTATATATCAGTCTATTGCAACTTGTCATCGGCCTCGGTGAAGCAGGGCGATGATGTTACCACCAAACAGACTCTCGGACAAATCTTCTCGGATGGGGCCGACAATGGTCGTACGGTGCTACACTTCCAATTGAGGAAAGAGAAGGAAAAACTGAATCCGGAGCCGTGGCTGAACAGATAATGATAATTTAAATTTTTACTTCTTCCAGCAGCTCCAGATACATCCCTATCGCCTCCTCTATCTCCTTGACAAAGATAAATTCATCGGCAGTGTGTGAACGGGCACTTTTCCCCGGTCCCATCTTCAGAGAAGAGAATGGCATCAGTGCCTGGTCGGACAAGGTCGGTGAGCCGAAAGGAGTACGTTTCATGGCAATAGCCTTTTGCACTACCGGATGCTCCGGAGCTACGTGTGAAGAGCTTAGCCGGAAGGAGCGGGCTTTGGCTTCACACGTGATGTGTTTCTGTATTTCATCGAATAGCTCCTGATTGCTATAACACTCGTTGCTGCGAATGTCTACGACAAAAGTACAACGGTCGGGAATGACGTTATGCTGTGTACCGGCGTTTACCATGGTTACGCTCATCTTCACGGGACCCAGCAGGGAAGATTCTTTTGGGAAACGGTAATCACGAAACCAGGCAATATCATCCAATACCTTATATATAGCATTATCTCCCTCGTTTCGGGCTGCATGTCCCGATTTTCCGGTAGCAGTTACGTCCAGCACCATCAATCCTTTTTCTGCAATGGCAGGTTGCATCTCTGTCGGCTCGCCTACAATGGCAAACTGTATGGGAGGGAGTTCCGGCAATACGCATTCTATTCCCCCCTTGCCTGATACTTCCTCCTCACACGAGGCAAGATATATCAGATTGTAGGCCTGAGTGGTGCGGCACAATGTCAGGAATACTTGCAGCAGGCTGACTACACTGGCTCCGGCATCGTTGCTGCCCAGCCCGTAGAGCTTTCCATTACTTTCCAGCGTTGGTTTGAAAGGATCTTTCCGCCACCCGTTGACGGGTTTTACGGTGTCGATATGGGAATTCAGCAGCAAGGTCGGTTTCTTTAAGTCGAACATCGGGCTGAGGCACCATACATTGTTGCCTTTACGTCCTGTTGCCATGCCTTGCATTTCGATATAGTTCTGCAGATAATCTGCCGCCTTCTCCTCGTCGCGGCTCAAGGAAGGAATGGCTATCAGTGATTTGAGCAATCCGATTGCTTCGGAAGTTAAAGTCGGTATATCGTAAATCATATTCGGTAAATAAATAATCTGGCCGCAAACTTACGGATAAAAAATGAAAAGGACGCCAAACCGACGTCCTTTCTGTTTTTTCAATATTGTTTAGAAGAAGCAACTGAGTGATATCATCAAGTTGCGGTTTTTGTTGCCTGAATCTTTAATGTTCTCTACCAGTCCCCAGTCATAACCGATGGAAATCTGATATTTCTGACTGAATTCGACTCCGGCTTTTAATCCGAGACCGAAATCAAAACGCTTCATGGCATCATCCCCGAATACATTGGTGGAGTTATCATCAAACTCATATTCGTCAAGAATATCTCCTTCTGCCTTGGCTTTGCCAAAAAGACCGATGGCTAAATAAGGACCGGCATTGCCGAATATGGCAAAGTTCTCATTCACTGCATATTTATAGCCAATGTGTACAGGAATTTCCAGGTAGTAGGGATTGAACTTGATAGAAGCAGCAGAGCCTCCGTCTATTTTGGCTCCTTTCAGCGTAAGTAATGCACCCATATCGAGGTAGACTCCTTCTGAAATTTGAGGCAATCCTACTTCAGCCTTTACCCCAGCATGAAAGCCTATTTTACTGTCGAAACCGGTAATGGAGAAGTTACTGGAGTTCATGCCGACTGTTGCTCCCCATCTGAGGTTGTCTTGAGCATTGATGCTTGCTAAACCTATGGTCAGCATAGCCATTAAAAGCAATACTTTTTTCATGTTCATTGAATTTGATTTAGTTTGTATATCACCACAAATATATAGATATTTAATATATTTCTATTGTTTTAATGGTAAAGAAAGTATCTTTTGTGGATAATTTGCTAACGGATGGTCGGATACTTTAAAGGTAAAGTTTGAATAATTACCCGCTAATATCAAATTAGTTTCAAATGAAACCACTACCTTTGTACCGTATTTACCAATATCAAAAGTTATGACTTATCATCATTTATCTGTCCTGGTGCATCGCCAGGCAGAGAAGTATGGAGACAAAATAGCCCTGAAATACAGGGACTATGAAACTGCACAATGGATACCCATCTCTTGGAAAGAGTTCTCACAGACTGTACGCCGGACTGCCAATGCAATGGTGGCTTTGGGAATAGAGCCACAAGAGAATATCGGTATCTTCTCGCAGAATAAACCCGAATGTCTCTTTACTGATTTCGGTGCATTCGCCAACCGGGCGGTGACTATACCTTTGTATGCTACCAGCTCACCGGCCCAGGCACAGTATATCATCAACGATGCACAGATACGTTATCTGTTTGTAGGCGAGCAGTTCCAGTACGATGCCGCTTTCAGCGTGTTCGGATTTTGCCAGTCTCTGCAGCAGCTCATCATCTTCGACCGTGCTGTGGTGAAAGATCCGCGCGACATGACTTCCATCTATTTTGATGAATTTATGGCAATGGATGAAGAGTTGCAGCACAATGCCATTGTAGAAGAACGTACAGCAGCTGCCTCAGATGATGACCTCGCCAATATCCTTTATACTTCCGGTACTACCGGTGAGCCGAAAGGTGTCATGCTCCATCATTTCAATTATAGAGAGGCTTTCCGCATTCATGATATCCGATTGCCTTTCATGACAGACCAGGATGTTTCCATGAACTTCCTTCCGCTGACCCATGTATTCGAAAAGGCATGGACCTACCTTTGTATACATCGGGGAGTGCAGGTCTGCATCAATCTCCGTCCACAAGATATCCAAACTACTATTAAAGAGATACGCCCTACACTGATGTGCAGTGTACCCCGTTTTTGGGAGAAAGTCTATGCCGGTGTGCAGGAGAAGATTTCCCAGGAAACCGGTCTGCGTAAGGCGATGATGTTGGATGCCATCAAGGTGGGCAGGACGCATAACATTGATTATTTGCGCCAAGGAAAGACTCCTCCGATGATGCTTCATCTGAAATACAAGTTCTACGAAAAGACCATTTATGCTCTGCTGAAGAAGACGATAGGTATTGAGAACGGTAATTTCTTTCCTACGGCAGGTGCTGCTGTGCCCGATGAAATCTGCGAGTTTGTGCATTCTGTAGGTATAAACATGGTGGTGGGCTATGGTCTGACGGAATCTACGGCTACCGTTTCCTGCTTCCTCAACGAAGGCTATGAGATTGGTTCCGTAGGTACGGTGATGCCTGATGTGGAGGTGAAGATTGGCGAGAACAACGAGATACTTCTTCGTGGTAAGACTATCACTACCGGCTACTACAAGAAACCGGAGGCAACGGCTGCTGCCATCGACCGTGACGGTTGGTTCCACACGGGTGATGCCGGTTATTTGAAGGATAGCCATCTGTATCTGACGGAGCGTATCAAAGACTTGTTCAAGACCTCCAACGGAAAATACATTTCGCCGCAGGCATTGGAAACGAAGCTGGCTATTGACCGTTACATTGACCAGATTGCTGTCATTGCCGATGAGCGTAAGTTTGTTTCCGCTTTGATAGTTCCCGTTTATGGCTTTGTGAAGGATTATGCCAAGGAGAAAGGCATTGCATACAGCAATATGGATGAGTTACTGCAACATCCCAAGATACAGGCGTTGTTCCGTGCCCGTATCGATACCTTGCAGCAGCAATTTGCCCATTATGAGCAAGTGAAGCGCTTCACGCTCCTGACCGAACCGTTCAGCATGGAGCGTGGCGAGCTGACGAACACGCTGAAGCTGAAACGCTCTGTAGTGGCAAAGAACTACAAGGGGCTGATTGACAAGATGTACGAGGAATAGATTTCCATTTGTTTGTTTTTGAACCGTCCGACTTGGAGTGAATTATTTTCATTCCGGGCCGGACGGTTTGTTTTATGTATGGACTTGCCCTTGGCAGATAGGACTCTCGAGTATGTGCACGTTAGTTAGGCTTAAAAAACAGCCTGGTAGATAAATGGGGATTTATCATTTCAAAACAGCTTCTTCAAAGATAAAGGGGAAGAACCGTCTGTCATCTGTCACGGGATTCAAGCACGTAGTCCGGAACGCTCCCCTTGTTCAGTCCGTCTTTCCCCGTTGCTTTATCCCTCAAACGCTTGGTGTCTGTCCCCGAAACAGCCTTTGTTCATTGTCGGCTCACTCGGGTGAACAAATCAGCTCACTATGGTGAACAACTCCATTCACTATAGTGAACGAGTCAGACCACTATAGTGAGCCGCTCAGAAACTCAAAGCCTCTATAAGACAAAGAAGCGGACACAACAAGAGAAAGAAGGGGACGAGACAAGAGAAAGCAAGGGAACGGGACAGACCGAACACCGGTGAGGGCAAAATTTGCCCTCACCCTTTTTATTTGCCCTCACTCACCCATGTAATGCCGATGAACAGGGCGGTTCGGGAAGTGAGTGAGGGCGGTGAGGGCAACATTAAGAAAATCGTATTAGTTTTTCCTTCTTCTTCCGAACCCGATTAACTTTTATTAGCAAAGAAACTTCTGTTTCTCGATAGGGTTGCGGTTCTCTACCCGGTTTTATATACGAAGCTTAAAAAGAAATCTGCAGAATAAGAGACATTTTAATAAGCTCGAGTATTAACCGTAACATTCTAATAGCCTATGTAGCATACAAAAAGAAACAAATGAGATTGACATTCAACCCTGCTTGTCAATCGGAAAGACAGACCCCATCAGAATCTGTTTATTAACTTAACACACATTTAATCTAATATTTATTTTCCGAAAAACAGCTTATGAAAAAAAGAATTATGCTGACCTTGGTTTGCCTGCTGGCAGCCATCGGTTGGGTAGCAGCCCAAAATTCCCCCATTACCGGTATCGTTATTTCAGCTGAGGACAATGAACCGATTATCGGAGCTTCCGTATTGGTAAAAGGAAGCACTACCGGAGCCGTAACGGATTTAGACGGCAAATTCACTATTACAGATGCGCCCGCAGGTGCGAAAATCCTGCAAGTGTCTTTCGTAGGTATGATAACACAAGAAGTTCCCATCACTCCGGGGACGATAAGAGTCACATTAAAGAATGATGCCAAGCTGCTGGATGAAGTGGTGGTAACGGCATTGGGTATCGCAAAGAAAGAAAAATCACTGACTTACTCTACTCAGGTAGTAAACGGTGATGAATTGGCACGCGTGAAAGACCCCAATATGATGAACGCATTGGCCGGTAAGACGGCAGGTGTGCAGATTAATAAGAGTTCTTCCGGTTTGGGAGGTTCTTCTAAAGTGATTATTCGTGGTAACCGTTCTGTAAGCGGAAGTAACCAGCCGTTGTATGTGATAGACGGTGTACCGTTCGGTTCATCTACCAACGAAAATACCTCAACTACTATCGGCGGAGACAACGACAGTGGTAACTACGACCGTGGCGACGGTATTTCCAATCTGAATCCCGATGATATTGAGAGCATGAACATATTGAAAGGCCCTGCCGCAGCTGCACTTTACGGTAGTTCGGCTGCCAATGGTGTGGTGATTATTACCACTAAGAAGGGCAAGGAAGGACGCGCCAGTATCAGTTTCAATACCAGCACCACTTTCGATATAGCTGCATACGGTATTCCCGAATTCCAGAATCACTATACGGGTGTGTCAACCAGTTGGGGCAGTGATATCAAAGGTAGTCCCGACTATACAGACGATTTCTTCAAAACAGGTGTCACTACTATCAACTCGCTCTCGTTGAGCATGGGTTCGCAAGCTATGCAAACTTACTTTTCCTATGCTAATACTTACGGCAAGGGCGTGGTGGAAGGTAATAGCTTGGTGAAGCATAATTTCAATTTTCGCGAAACTGCCAACTTCCTCAATAACAAACTGACTGTTGATGCCAATATCAATGCGATGTATCAAAGGGGGAACAACCGTACTACTTCGGGAGGTTATTACATGAATCCTTTGGTAGGTCTTTATCACTTCCCGCGTGGTGGTGTTGAAGGTGGAAAGGACTTTAACTACTACAAAGATAATTATCAGATTCTTAATGCCGGTCGTAACATAATGGACCAGAACTGGTATAAATCTCAAGGTACTGATATGGAGCAGAATCCCTATTGGTTGATTAATAAGGTTCCGAATGAGGATACCCGTTATCGTACATTGTTGAATCTGAGTGTGAAGTATAAGTTCAATGACCTGTTCAGTATACAGGCTCGTGGTAGTGCCGACTATGTTGTAGACAAGAACAATACACGTATGTATGCAGGTACCAGCCCGGTGTTGTGTGGTATGAATCCGGCTGGAACAGGAACTAACGGTCGTTACATCTACGGTGAATCAAGTAGCCTTTCTTCTTATGGGGATGTTTTGTTTACTTATCAACAGCAATTCACTAACTTCAGTGTCAATGCTTCGGTAGGTGCCAGCATCAACGATTATACAGGAAACGGTACAGGTTTCGATTCCTATCCGGGTATACTCTCTGTGCCCAACGTATTCACTATGCAGAACTGCTCCTTGAACAAGGGCTCATTGACCGATTGGAAAACCCATACTCAAAGCCAGAGTGTGTTCTTCACCGGTCAGGTAGGCTTCAAAGATCAGATTTATGTGGACGTGACAGCACGTAACGACTGGACTTCAACATTGGCATTTACCAAATACAAAAACAAAGGCTTTTTCTATCCGTCAGTAGGTGTGACATGGTTGCTGAACGAAACATTGAAATTACCTTCTTGGATTGATTTAGGTAAGATTCGCGGTGCATGGTCGAAGGTGGGTAACGGTTTGAATACTTATACTTCAAATCCTCTCAACTCCATTACAAAGAGTGGTAGCATCAATTTCAACAGTACAGCTCCGTTTGCAGAACTGAAACCGGAAATGACTACTTCCATTGAGTTTGGTACTGAGTGGCGCTTTTTCAATAGCCGCTTGGAGTTCGACTTCACTTATTATAAGACTAATACAAAGAATCAACTCTTTACGTTGGATGCTCCGTCAGGTTCACAATACGCCCGATATTACATCAATGCCGGTGATATTCAGAATACCGGTGTCGAAGTTATGTTGAATGGAACTCCTGTCATGACTAAGGATTTCCGCTGGAAAACCGGTGTTAACTTTGCAACCAATAAGAACGAAGCAAAGGCACTGGCTGGTGATGACTTTGGTTATTTTACATTTAGCGGTGGCGAAAGTAACAATGTATGGAGTCGTTTAGAAGTAGGTGGTTCGTTTGGTGACATTTACGGTACTACTTTTGTACGTGACGAAAAAGGCAATATTCAGTATGAACCTGCAAAAGAAGGACAAAAAGATAGTGATAGACTTCCATTGGTGGACAAGACAAATCCGGTGAAACTGGGTAATTCTACTCCTGATTTTAACTTGGGGTGGAGCAATACAATCACGTGGAAGGACTTCTCTCTTTACTTCTTGATTGATGGACGTTTTGGAGGTGAAGTGATGTCTTTGACGGAAGCCGACCTCGATCAGCAGGGAGTAAGCAAGGCAACGGGTGATGCTCGTGACCGTGGTTACGTGATGCTGGAAGGCCGTCAAATTACAGATGTGGAAGGCTTCTATAATCAGGTTGGTGGCCGTGCGGGTGTGACCGAGCATTATATGTACAGTGCTACCAACATACGTTTGCGCGAACTTTCCATTGGCTATAGTCTGCCTCAGGCTTGGTTGGCAAAGACTGGTGTCATTAAGAACGCACAGGTTTCACTTGTAGGCCGCAACCTGTTCTTCTTCAAGAACAATGCTCCATATGATCCTGATGGCATGCTTTCTACCAGCAACCGTCTGCAAGGAGTTGATGTGTTTGGTATGCCTACCAACCGTTCGATTGGGTTCAACTTGAAAGTTAATTTTTAAACAGTAGATATGATTATGAAAAATATATTTAGACTTACAGCTGTAGCGCTGCTGGCAGCTACCTTATTCTCGGCATGTACGGGAGCGTTCGAGGATATGAACACTAATCCGAAGGGAGTGAGCGATGAAGAACTAAAACAAGATAACAACTACATTGGTATGCACTTCATTCCCATGATGCAGTCTATCTATTATAATAAAAATGCAGGTGTCAATGTATGGGAATATCAGCTTATTCAAAATTTGAATGCCGATTTGTGGTCAGGCTATATCAGTACGGCTACTGCATTTGCCGGCAATGTAAGTAATGTGACCTATGCCATGAATGCAGGATGGAATGACAACTGTTGGGATTATGCTTATAGAAACGTAATGGTGGAAAGCTTGAAAATCACCAACAAGTGCAAAGACGATATGGAGACGTATGCCCATTTCGAGGCTATCAATACCATCTGCCGCGTAATAGCTATGTCGCGTCTTGCCGACCAATACGGATGTATTATCTATTCTCACTATGGCGAATCGGCTACTGGTGGTGAGTATGATTCAGGACAGGATGCTTATAAAAAATTCTTTGAAGAATTGAAAGAAGCTGCAGACGTGCTGCGTACTGCTAAAGAAAAGGATGTGGCTTCGTTTATGATGTTTGATTATGCCTATGGAGGTAACTTGAACAAATGGGCGCAGTTGTGTAACACCATTCGTTTGCGTTTGGCCATGCGTATTGTGAAGTATGATGCTGCTTGGGCAAAAAGTGAGGCGGAAGCTGCCATGAACGATAGTAATGGATTGATTGAAACCAATGATGCTAATTTCGGCATTGCAGGAAACGGTTATGTCAATCCGCTTTACGGTATTGCATTCAACTATGGAGATGGTGTTTTAGGCGCTAATATTCCTTCTATCTTGTCTGGTATGGGCGATGCGCGTCTTGATAAGTATGCTACACAGAACAGCAAGAGTGAATATTTTGGTATTCGTCTTGGTATTAAAGGACTGGAAGAAGAAGGGTTTTCGGATGCCTATAAGGCGATTGTAAGTCGACCCAACTTGACAGAAACCTCTCCTGCTATTTTGGCAACTGCTGCCGAAACCATTTTGTTGGAAGCCGAAGCTGCTTTGCGTGGTTGGGATGTAAATGGTAAGGGCACCGCTCAGAGCTTGTATGAAAAGGGTATACGGACATCGTTCGAACAATGGGGAGCCGCTGTGGGCGATTATTTAAGCAGTACGACTACTGCTGCAGCGTATGTAGACCCCGTTATTCCCGCTGCCAGCATTGAAGGCCAGAGCAAGGTGACTGCTAAATGGGACGAGTCTTTGAGTAACGAGGAAAAATTTGCTAAGATTGCCACACAACGCTGGATTGCTATTTATCCTGAAGGTATGAATGGCTGGGCTGAGATACGTCGCACTGGTTATCCCAAATTATTCCCGGTAATGGTGAACTACAGTCAAGGTGAGATTGATACAGATCTTGGCCCACGCCGTTTACCCTTCACCATCAATGAAAAAGGCAATAATCCTACCGGTTATGCCAAAGCCGTCGAAATGTTGGGCGGACCGGACAATGGCGGTACTCGCATCTTCTGGGATGTAGATAAACCGAACTTCTAATCCGCATTATTATCATAGAGATTAAGTGATGAGGACTTTTTGAAGCATGTTTTTTTAAGGGGAAGTATGAAAAACATATTTCATATTTCCCTTTATGTATTTTTTGTTTAATATAATAATTGATTATTATGAATTCAAAATATCTCGTGAATGGCTTGTTTATATTATGCTATTCTATGTTTTTAATGTTTATGAGCGCTTGTTATAATGAGTTGGAAACTGTTGACTTTGAAGAACAAGAAGAACAGCAAAGCGTTTCAATAGAAGATGGTATGTGTATAATCCAATCACTTGGATTCGATACTTTAGATGTGGTAGAGTTGAAGTCAGGTTATCTTATTCAAGGTGATATATACCTTGAAAAAAGTAAACTTGTCACTTATAGTCAACCACAAACAAGGCAGGCTTATCATACTACCGGTTTAATTGGTCACCCCAAACAAAGAGCAATTACCGTTGGTGTTGATAGCTCGATACCTGCATCAGGTGTGGATGATTGGCGAGATGAAATACAGGAAGCCATCAATCTGTGGAATCCTCTTAGTAACCTTAAAATGACTTATACTACAGCTGCCAATCCGGATATACTCATCCGTAGTGATGCTAGCGCTCCTTTACCGAACAATACTATTGCGGCAGGCTCTTGGCCTATGAATGGAAAACCAGGTTCCTCTATTTGGATAAATTTGGATTATGATTATAACAAAACCATTCCAAGACTTCAGAAGATATATAATATGGTACATGAGTTGGGACATTGCTTCGGACTAAGGCATACAAATTGGAAATCATTGGGTGAATCTGTGGCCAATGGTATTACTGGAACTTTTGATTCAGATCCCTATTCTGTGATGAATGGAGGAACTGCCGAATATCAATGGTCTGGGTTTAGTGAGGGAGATAAATCAGCGATAAGTTATTTGTATCCTCGATTTTTTGAAGGAGATTTTGTTAATTACCCAACAGAGGTAAAGCGCTTTGGAGTTGACGTGTATATGGTACGTGTTGTCGGCAATCACCCTATTCTGAAATATGAATGGGGGACTACAGGCATGTTTTTGCTTGCTTCCGAAGGAGATGCTGCTAAAGTTATTTTTGGTAGTCCTGTAACTTCTGAACTTAGGGCATATGTTACTACTGTATATGGAGAAACTTATTGTATTAGTAGAGAGTATGCCACTCAAACAACTATTCAAAGACTTGTTGAAAATTGAGATTAGGCATAGTTCCTCATATATTTGTACTAATTTTCTTCTCCTTTATGCTTTAATCACCTTATAACTTAATAATTATAATATGATGAAGAATGTAATAAAACTTATCTTTTTGCTTTTTGATTTAGTTATCGGTTGCTGCGTTTTGCTTCATGCCCAGGTAGATGAAAAGTTGAAAGCCGACATCGTCAGCACGGGCTACGTGCACAGTCCGTTACCGCTCGACGAGACAAAGGCTTTCGAAACATTCGGCTTGAAAAAGAAAGTGTTGGAAACCGTGATGCTGTGTGATATGGAGGATTTCTCCAAATGGTCGCATAAGGGCATCGGTAAGATTGGTTTGACTGACGAACGGAGCAAGTCCGGCAAGCACAGTCTGCGTCTGGAAGCTCCCGCCCATCCGGAGAAGATTCTTGGCTGGGGTTTGGGACGCGGCACTTGCATGGCCTCTTATGATATAGGAGGTGTGAACTGGGAAGGTTACAACCGCCTGAAGTTCTATATCTATCCCACGTGCGAAGGAGCACGCAGCATCTACCTCAACCTTTATGTGGAGAATGACGGAGAAATAAAAGTACCCGACATTTACGGTCGGGAAGGCTACCACGAAATCAATCTGAAAAATAACCAATGGAACGAATGCTTCGTCGAGATGTCCGGACTGGCGCGCGACAAGGTAACCAAGATTTCATTTGCCATCGAAGTGTTCGGCAAAGAACGTACTATGGGCGACTTCCTTCGCTTCGATGTAGATGCCGTGGAACTTCAGAAGGTGGAGAACCCGGAAACCGTGAAAGGCTGGATGCCTGCACAGAATCGCATCATCTTCTCTACTACCGGTTATAGTATAGAGAGCCCCAAAAGCGCCATTGTCAATGTGGAAAAGCACGGCGGACAGTTCCAGTTGAAGGATGCCGCTACGCAGGCCATTGTTTATACCGGTCCCGTTCGTAAGGAAAAGACCGGCCTGGGAGAGTTCGAGACAATAGACTTCTCGGACTTCAAGACACAAGGCCGTTACGTCATTCAGGTAGGGGATGTCACCACCTTGCCTTTCTATATCCATCAGGATGTGTGGGATGATTCTGCCTGGCGTATGGTGAACTTCCTGTTCTGCGAGCGTTGCGGTTATCCCGTTCCCGGAAAGCACGGGGCTTGTCATAATGACCTGCATGCCACTTACAACGGACATATCATTCATATAAACGGAGGATGGCACGATGCCGCCGATATGTCCCAACAGACCTTACAGACGGGAGAGATAGCCTATTCCTTGCTCTTGATGGCCGAACGTGCCAAAGAAAAAGGCAATATAGACTTGTACAACCGCCTGATGGAAGAGGCTTTGTGGGGAATGGACTATGTGATGAAGACCCGTCTGGGCGATGGCTACCGTGCACAGACATGGGGCACCAACCTATGGACCGACGGTAAGGTGGGCACCGACGATGATGCCGGTCGCCGCGAACTGCTTGTCCATAACGGAGCTTTGGAGAATTTCCTGCTTGCAGGAATTGAAGCGTATGCCTCCATGAGGATTGAAAATGACGAGTCGCTTAAGGGTAATCTGAAGAAGATTGCAAAGGAAGACTTCGGCTATGCCATGAAGCGCTTCAACGAACTTGGCTTTGCCGAGCTGATAAAGAAGGGTGGGGGACATGCCGCCATGGCATCCGAGAGCCAGTATCACGCCAACATCTCATGGGCGGCCAGCATGCTCTATAAGCTGACCGGCGAACAGCAGTATGCCGATGAGGCTGTAAAAGCCATCCGCTACACCTTGCAGTGCCAGCGCACCGAACCGTTGAAAGACAAAGACAAGACCTGCGGCTTCTTCTATCGCGATTTGGCAAAGAAGTCCATTGTACACTATACTCATCAGTCTCGCGATTATGCCTACATGGAAGCCCTTGCCGCCCTCTGCGAAACGCAGCCCCGTCATGCCGAGTATGAGCAGTGGATTCGTGCCATGAAACTCTATGGCGGTTATCTGAAGAACATCATGAAGTATGTATATCCTTATGGAATGGTGCCCAGCGGCATCTATCACAAGGATGAAGTGAAGGACTCCGTCAACTTCTACGCCGTCCAGGTAGGCATTCGCAGTGGTGCTGCGAAGGATTTCAAAGAACAGCTCGAGAACGGTATCCGTCTGGATAAGGAGCATTACTTGCGTATATTCCCCGTCTGGTTCTCGTTCAAAGGAAATATTGCCGTACATTTGTCTACCGGAAAAGCCGCAGCCATTTGCGCCAGAGTGTTGAAGGACAAGGAACTGAAAGACATTGCCGAACAGCAGCTCTTCTGGGTTGTAGGCAGGAATCCTTTCGGACAGTCCATGATTTATGGGGAGGGCAGCAACTATCCGCAGCTCTATACGGCACTGCCCGGAGAAACGGTAGGAGAGATACCCGTAGGTATGCAGTCTTATTTCAATGAAGATGCTCCCTACTGGCCGCAGTTCAATACGGCTACTTATAAGGAAGTCTGGGGCTCTTCGGCTGCCAGATGGCTGATGTTGGTTTCCGAATTCTAAAGCAAGATGATATGAGTGACAAGACTGTTTATTCACGGCGCAATCCGGCCATTGACATGCTGAGGGCGTTGACCATGTTCACCATGATTTTCGTCAATGACTTCTGGAAAGTGCATGACGTACCCCATTGGCTGGAACATGCCGTTTATGGTGAAGACTTTATGGGACTGGCGGATATTGTATTCCCCTGCTTCTTGTTTGCAGTGGGAATGTCCATACCATACGCCATCGAACGCAGATATGCCAAAGGCTTTTCGGCAGAATCCACCTTAGGACATATCCTTTCCCGCACCTTTGCTTTGCTGGTGATGGGGGCATTCATCACAAACTCGGAGTTCCGGCTTTCACCGGAAGCTCCCTATCCGATAGGGGTATACTGGTTCTTGATGGCCATAGGCTTTATCGGCGTGTGGAACCAATATCCGAAACCGGCTTCCGGTACTCAGAAGAACCTTTTCCGTGCTTTCAAGATAATCGGCGTATTGGTTCTTCTCTACCTTGCCTTTACCTTCCGCAATCCGCAGGAAGGTGTATTCGGGGCTTATTGGGGAATATTGGGATCCATCGGCTGGACTTATCTGGTATGTGCCGTGATTTATTTCTTCAGCCGTGACCGGTTGAAGTATCTGCTGCCCATCTGGGGAGTCTTCATTCTGATATGTCTGTTGGGCACGCCTTTGCGCGAAAGCTTTGGCGGCGAGGCCATTCTTACCTTTCCCGAACGTAACTTCTATCAAGGTATGCTGGGCATCCTGCACATCGGCAACGGAGCTTTGCCCGCATTTACAATGGGAGGTATCATCCTTTCCATTCTCAGTGCCCGCTATGCCGACAAGGGTGACGGTTGGAAACTTCGCAACGGGCTGACGGCTGCTGTCCTGCTTCTGTTGGCCGGGATAGGGGCGCATCATTTTTGGATTGTAGCCAAGATAGGCGGCACTCCTCCCTGGGTGTTCTATGTAACTGCCATTTCCGTGGCACTCTATACGGTGCTTGGCTGCTTGGTCAGTCATCAGGTCACGGGCTGGTTCAATCTGATACGCCCTGCCGGAACGGCTACGCTGACTACCTATCTGGTGCCTTATGTCTTTTATGGATTCGCCGATGTGACCGGTGTTATCCTGCCGGACTGGTTTACGCATGGATTCATGGGACTGGTCAATTGCCTCTGCTTTGCCTTTGTGGTAATCGGCGTTACCTGGGTGATGGAAAAACTGCACGTTAAACTTAAAATTTAGATAGAATGAAAAAGAACTTTTTACCTGCATTCTTATTGCTGTTCCTGGCGCTGGGCCTGTTTTCGTGCCAGCAGGGAACTAAAGAGACAAACAAAGAATATCCCATGTTCTGGACGTGGCTGGACTATCGTCCCGGTATGAACTTCGACTCCATTTGCCAAGTGATGAACGACATCGGCATGGACGGAATCATGCTGAATGCACCGACTCCCGACGATTACCGGGTAGCCATACCGATTGCCCATAAACACGGAATCGAAGTGTATGCCTGGCTATGGACCATGAATCTGGAACACGACCGTGACAAAATATTGAAAGAACATCCCGAATGGTTCAGTGTGAACCGTAACGGCAAGAGCCTGGCAGACACTACCGCCTACGTAGGCTATTACAAATTCCTTTGCCCGGCACTGCCCGAAGTCCGTGAGTTCATCAAGGAGAAAATCAAGGCCTATTGCGAAGTGGAAGGTTTGAACGGCATTGCCATCGACTACCACCGTTTTGTGGATATGGTGCTTCCTACTACCTTGTGGCCTCGCTACGGCATTGTGCAGGACCGTGAATACGCTGCATGGGATTACGGCTATCATCCGGAAATGCTCAAGAAGTTCAAGGAGCAGCATGGTTATGACCCTCGCGAACAGGAAGACCCTTCGCTTGATGTGAAGTGGCGTCAGTTCCGTTGCGACCAGATAACCGAAGTGGCCAATATGATTGCCGAAGTGGTACACTCCTACGGCAAGACAATGGCTGCCTCTCCGTTCCCTACTCCGAAGATGTCCTCGCGCATGGTACGTCAGGACTGGGGCAAATGGAATCTTGACATTGTATTCCCGATGGTTTACCATACTTTCTATACGGGCGATGCCAGCTTCATTTCCGACTGTACGGTGGAGAATGCACGCGACAAGAACGACATGACGACGCTGTATTGTGGCATGACCGCCACGGACGGGCCGATGATGTTTGAGTGCATGGATGCCGCCTTGAACAACGGCGCCCAGGGAATTGCCGTGTTTACGATGCTCGGTCTGCGTTCTCCGGAGGTGAAGAAGCAGTTCAAGGCTTATACGGACAGTGTCAGAGCCGTGCGTGCCGCCAACGGTGGAGTGATAAAGGCAACCTATCCTAAGGTGGCCGAACCGGATCCGTTCAAACACGAAGGCATTATGAAACTGATGCAGGAACGCATGCAGCAAATCATAGCCACGGCTGCCGGTAAGGAAGAGCCGGCTCCGCTGGCATTGGGCGAGTACAAGGAGGTGGATTCCTACGACGCAACGCGCTGTTATCAGGTGGTAGACAATAATAGCAAGACTACTTTTGACGTGACGTTCTATCTTTACGGCGATGTCGTTTCCGGATGGGATGTGACAGTGGCAGACAAGGATTCTTCTAAGAAATGAAAGGACGTTTTATGATAGTGAGAGATTACGGGAGCAAACTCTTTCTGCTCTTTGTGTTTTCGATGGTAGGCATGGTTTATTGCAATGCTCAGAGTGGAAAGAGTTTGCCCGTAAGGAAAGTAATGTGTACGGCTTCACCGGAAGGTGGGGCTGTGCCGTCCTTGCTGGACGGGAACGGGATAGAGTTTCAGCCCCTTGATGTGGTCAACTGGAAAGATTATCCCTACAAGCCGGAAGTGAGTTTCCGCATAGCCCATACGGGGCGCGAAATCCTGCTCCACTACAAAGTGAAGGAAGCCAGTGTGCGTGCAGTGGCCTCCGGAGACAATGGCCGGGTATGGGAAGATGCTTGTGTGGAATTCTTCGTATCTCCCGAAGGTGACGACCGCTATTACAATTTCGAATGTAACTGCGCCGGCAGGCTGCTGATTCAGGGAGGTGCAGTCAATGAGCGCCGTCCTACGGCGAGTCAGGAGGTGCTGGGCATGGTGAAACGTTGGAGCTCGTTGGGCGGCGAACCTTTCGAGGAACGTTTGGGCGAGTGCAGATGGGAACTGGCCATGGTTATTCCCGTTTCCGTTTTCTTCCAGCATTCCGTCGGTTCTCTGGACGGAAAAACAATGAAAGGGAATTTCTACAAGTGTGGTGACAAACTCCAGACTCCCCACTTCCTTTCTTGGAGTCCTATCGGGCTGGAACGCCCCATGTTCCACTGTCCGGCCTTTTTCGGCACCTTGTCTTTTGAATAAATCTTTAGGGTGTTCTGGTGGAATCATTTGCCGTTAGCATTACTTATTGGATTGACAATTGCGGAATTATGTGTTTTTTTATACCTTTGCACTTCCTAAATTGTAAATGCATATATGATTACCGCAGAACAACTGAAAGATATCAAAGAACGTACCGAGGCGTTGAATCGCTATCTGGACATTGAAGGAAAGAAGATACAGGTGGAAGAAGAGCAGCTCCGCACCCAGGCTCCCGGTTTCTGGGACGACCAGAAGGCTGCCGAGGCTCAGATGAAGAAAGTGAAAGGCTTGCAGCAATGGATTTCCGGCTACAATGAGGTAAAGACCTTGACTGACGAGGTACAACTGGCTTTCGACTTTTACAAAGACGAACTGGTGACTGAAGAGGAAGTGGACGATGCCTATGCCAAGGCAATCACTGCTGTCGAGGCCCTCGAACTCAAGAATATGCTTCGCGAGGAAGCCGATCAGATGGACTGTGTGCTGAAAATTAACTCTGGTGCCGGTGGTACGGAGAGCCAGGACTGGGCAAGCATGCTGATGCGTATGTATCTGCGCTATGCCGAGACTCACGGCTATAAGGCCACCATCGCCAACCTGCAGGAAGGAGACGAGGCAGGTATCAAGACTTGTACCATCGAGATTTCCGGCGATTATGCCTACGGCTACCTGAAAGGTGAGAACGGTGTACACCGCTTGGTGCGTGTTTCGCCCTACAATGCCCAGGGCAAGCGTATGACTTCTTTTGCATCCGTGTTTGTCACTCCCTTGGTAGATGATACCATTGAGGTGAACATCGAACCTGCCCGCATGTCATGGGATACCTTCCGAAGTGGTGGCGCCGGTGGACAGAACGTCAATAAGGTAGAGTCCGGTGTCCGTCTGCGCTATCAGTATAAGGATCCATATACGGGCGAAGAGGAAGAAATCCTGATTGAAAATACCGAGACACGAGACCAGCCCAAGAACCGCGAGAACGCTCTCCGCCTTCTCCGTTCCATGCTTTACGACAAGGAACTCCAACACCGCATGGCCGAGCAGGCAAAGGTGGAAGCCGGTAAGAAGAAAATCGAATGGGGTAGCCAGATTCGTAGCTACGTCTTCGACGACCGCCGCGTGAAGGACCACCGTACCAACTTCCAGACCAGTGATGTGAATGGTGTGATGGATGGAAAGATAGACGGCTTTATCAAAGCTTACCTGATGGAGTTTGCAGGAAGTGGCGAATAAATTTTCTCCCTTTCATTTGCATTCTTCCCGAATTTCTTCTTACTTTGTTCATCGTTGAACTTTAAACTATAAAACACACCATGGGAAAAAGTAAAAAGAAAGCAATGCACAGCCAGAAGGAAGAGCAACAAGCCAAGAAAGTGATGATGACGATGGGAGTAATAGCCATTGTATTGGTCATCGCCATGTTTGTGGCTTACTCTTACTGGGGCTGATAAAATCACTGGAAACGACATGCCGCAGGAGATAGAACGGAAATTCCTCGTGACGGGAGAATACAAGCCACAAGCGTATGCACACAGCCGTATCGTACAAGGATACATCAGCAGTGTACGTGGACGGACAGTACGGGTGCGCATCCGCGATGAACGGGGATTTCTCACCATCAAGGGTGCATCCAATGAATCGGGAACCAGCCGCTACGAGTGGGAAAAGGAAATTCCGCTGTGCGAAGCGCGGGAATTGCTGAAGCTGTGCGAACCGGGTATCATCGACAAGACCCGTTACCTGGTGCGCAGCGGACAGCACGTCTTTGAGGTGGATGAATTCTATGGCGAGAATGAGGGACTGACTGTGGCCGAGGTGGAACTCTCCTCGGAAGACGAGCCTTTCGTGAAACCTGCATTCATCGGACGGGAGGTGACGGGAGATGTCCGCTACTATAACTCGCAACTGATGAAACACCCTTTCACCACGTGGTAGCAAACCAATTGTGTGCCGTACTTGTTTAATCGTCATGGAGAAACTTTACGACTACCTGCCAAGAGAACTGGTCACCTTCCTTTTGGTCACTGTATTCTCTTTACTCATCGGGCTTTCACAGCGTAAAATCAGCTTGAAGCGCGAAGGGGAAACTACGCTTTTCGGTACCGACCGCACCTTCACCTTTATAGGCATTCTGGGCTATCTGCTCTATATCCTCGACCCTACGGGCTATCGTCTGTTCATGGGAGGAGGAGCCATTCTGGGACTGCTGCTCGGACTGAACTATTATGTGAAGCAGTCACAGTACCATGTGTTCGGAGTAACCACCATCATTATTGCACTCATCACCTACTGTATTGCTCCCATTGTGGCCACGCAGCCGTCGTGGTTCTACGTCATGGTCATAGTGACCGTCCTGCTCTTCACCGAGCTGAAACACACCTTCACGGAACTGGCCCAGCGCATGAAGAACGACGAGATGATTACGCTTGCCAAGTTCCTTGCCATCAGCGGCATTATCCTGCCGATGCTGCCCAATGAGAATCTTATTCCCGGCATCAACCTGACGCCATACAGTATTTGGCTGGCCACGGTGGTTGTATCGGGCATTTCCTACCTTTCTTATCTGTTGAAGCGTTACGTTTTCCATGAGTCGGGCATTCTGGTTTCGGGCATCGTGGGAGGCTTGTACAGCAGCACGGCTACCATTTCCGTACTGGCGCGAAAGAGCCGTAAGGCTTCTGTGCAGGATGCTCCCGAATATGTGGCGGCCATGTTGTTGGCGGTCAGCATGATGTTCCTCCGTTTCTTGATATTGATAGGTATTTTCAGCCGGGAGACGCTACTGGCCATTTATCCCTACCTGCTGATAATGTCGGTGGTAACGGCTGCCGTGGCATGGTATCTGCATTCCAAGCGGAAACGGGTGGACGACGGCACGCAGACCACGGAGGACGAGGACAGCAGTAATCCGTTGGAGTTCAAGGTAGCGCTGATTTTTGCCATGCTGTTTGTGGTGTTCACTATCTTGACCCACTATACGCTGGTGTATGCCGGCACGGGTGGACTGAACTTGCTCTCTTTCATTTCGGGGTTCAGTGACATTACTCCTTTCATCCTGAACCTGCTTCAAGGAACGGGCAGTGTGGCGGTGCTGGTGATTACGGCTTGCAGCATGCAGGCTATTGTCAGCAATATAGCGGTAAACATGTGCTACGCGTTATTCTTTGCCGGTGGAAAAAGCCCTTTGCGGCCGTGGATATTGGGGGGATTCGGCTCTGTTATTGCCGCAAATATCTGTCTGTTACTTTTCTTCTATTTTCTCTAAATTGCTTTCTTTTTGCTTTTTTAACTCCGAAAGTCTCGTAAATGCATGAAAAAGGGGCTATTTTTGCCGAATTCATTGTGACAAAACTCGAACGGGAAACGTCTAATACCAAGACAATAAACATGAATAGTCACTAAATATAAAAACGCAATGAGAACAAAATGGACTGTGCTGCTATGGATGCTGATGATTTCGGGACTGCTTGCAGCGCAAAACACGGCAAACACTTCTTTCCAGGTTAAAGGAATTTTGCTCGACTCACTCACCCAGGAGGGTGAACCTTATGCTACCATTAAAATCGTGAAGAAAGAGGCCCCTGCAAAGGCGCTGAAAATGCTGGTAACGGACATGAAAGGCCAGTTCCAGGAGAAAGTACCCGGTACGGGCAACTTCGTGATGACCATCACTTCCGTGGGACGTACTCCCATCGTGAAGGACTTTTCTGTGAAGGCAGGGGAGAAGCTGGTGGACTTCGGCACGCTGTATATCGTAGATGCCTCCAATGAGCTGGGGCAGGTGGAAATAGTGGCACAGAAGCCTCTGGTGAAGGCAGATATCGACAAGATAGAGTACAATGTGCAGGATGACCCTGACGCCCAGTCGAACTCCGTGCTGGAAATGCTTCGCAAGGTACCGTTGGTAACGGTGGATGGCGAGGACAATATTCAGGTGAACGGGAGTAGCAGCTTTAAGGTATATGTCAACGGAAAGCCCAACAACATGATGAGCAACAACCCGACGGAAGTGCTGAAAAGTATGCCTGCAAACAGTATCAAGCATATTGAAGTGATAACCAATCCCGGCCCCAAGTATGACGCCGAGGGTGTGGGCGGTATTCTGAACATCGTCACCGTGGGCAGCGGACTCGAAGGCTATACGGCTACGTTCAGTGCCAACGTCAGCAACCGCGGTGCAGGCGGCGGGGCATTCGGTACCATAAAGAGCGGAAAGCTGACCGTCAGCGCCCGCTACAATTACAATTACAACGACCAGCCCCGCAACTACAGCAGTGGTAGCCAGCATGTGACACCGGAAGCTGTTACGGAGAATTCTTCCAATCTGGACTATGACGGCAGCAACAAGGGACACGGTTCTTTCCAGTCGGGCAGCATGGAGGCCAGCTACGAAATAGATACATTACGCTTGGTTACCATGTCTTTCGGACTTTGGGGCGGTGGGAATAAGAGTAACGGCTCTACGGACTACATCGCCACCTTTCCAGAGAACATAAACGCTGCTCCCATTTACAGCTACTCTGCCTTCAACCGCAGCAAGTCTTCCTGGTATTCCATCGACGGAGGTATCGACTACCAGCGTCTGTTCAAGGTCAAGGACCGCATGCTGACGTTCTCCTACAAGATAAACACCCGTCCGCAAACGTCGGATTCCTATACGGAATATGAAATAGACAATGGCTATAACCCCGATTGGGCAGACTATCTGAACCGTTTGAAGAACCAGCATAACGACGGTGAGCAGAATACCACGGAGCATACGTTCCAGGCCGACTATACCACGCCTATCGGCAAGCTGCATACATTGGAGGCAGGTGCCAAGTACATTCTGCGCAACAACTCCTCCGAAGACGACCGTTTTGATGCGGACGATACCGGAAAGTATGAATACAACAAGGACCAGAGCTCACACTACAAGCATTTGAACGATATTATCGCCGCCTATCTGGGATATGGACTGAAGGTGAAGAGACTTTCGGGCCGTTTGGGATTACGCTACGAGCATACCATCCAAGATGTGAAGTATCTGGTGGGCCGCGGCGAGGATTTCACAAAGAACTTCGACGACGTAGTGCCTTCCGCTTCTATCGGCTACAAGCTGACGGATATGTCCAATCTGCGTTTGGGGTACAACATGCGTATCTATCGTCCGGGAATCTGGTCTCTGAATCCTTATCTGAATGATACGGACCCCTCCTATATCAGCCAGGGTAATCCGAAGCTGGACAGTGAGAAGAGCCATGCTTTCAACTTGAGTTACAGTAACTTCACACAGAAGTTCAATATCAATATCTCGGCCCGCTACTCGTTTACCAACAACAGTATTGAGAATGTGACAAGGCTCATGCCCGATACGGAGATTGAGGGATTGAAGAACCCCACGGGCAAGGATGTGCTTTATTCTACCTATGCCAACATCGGCAAGACCCGTTATGCCAGTGTGAACGGTTACGTCAACTGGAATGCCACTCCACGTACACGTATCTACATGAACATGAGCGGCAATTACTCTTATCTGGAGGGCAGTGAAGGCATGCGTAACGATGGCTGGAGCCTCTTTGCCTACGGCGGTGCACAGCAGACGCTGCCCCATGACTGGCGCATCAGTCTGAATGTCTTCGGACAGACGCCGTGGATTATGCTGCAAGGTAAGGGCAGCAGCTTCTTTGATTATGGCTTGAGCGTCAACAAGTCCTTCTTGGACAAGCGCCTCACCTTGTCTGCCTTTGCCAGCAACTTCTTCAAGAAGTATATGGACCAAAGCTCCACCACCGAAGGCAGCGGTTTTATACGGGAAAGCAATTATAAGTACAGCCGCCAACGCTTTGGCATAAGCGTCAGCTACCGTATCGGTGAGTTGAAGGCAAGCGTGAAAAAGGCTGCGCGCACTATCAGCAATGATGATGTGAAGAGCGGTGGCAGTGGTTCCGGTGGCGGCGGTGAATAGGTTGTAAATACATCCCCTTCTGAAACTTGTACCTCGCTATTCATCAGAGAATACAAGTTTCAGAAGGGGATTTTTTATGATAGTAAGTTACTTGCTGACTGTTGAGAACCCCAACTCCTTCAACCCTTTCTGCACATCCGGATGACTCATGAAGAGCTTCCACAGCAGTCCCGACCGATAATTCTCGAGCATGACGGCTATCGGGCCCTGGTCAATGGCGAGGTAGCGCTGCGGATACCAGTTGTCCGTTTCGCTGAAAGCATCGTAGAAGCCATAGGGGCCGAAGACCTTATCTCCCATCTCGTAGAGGTGGCGCATCACTTGCAACGACTGTTCCGGGGTATAGACGATGGATGACAAGGCGGCAGTTGGAGAGATGACTCCCTGGTCGTCGCGTTCGTTGGGAGCGTGGGCGGCATATCCGTTGACGGAGTAGCTGGCTGTCAGTCCCCAGCAGTCGGGCCCGAAACCTTTGTAGTGCTTGGGGTTGCGGACACAGTAGGCACGGTTCACAAGCGTCAGGTTACGCATCTCGTCGAAGTAGTTGGCGCAGTATTCATCCTTCAGCCCGATGGGGTCGAGGCCGAGAAACGAGTATTGTGCCCAGAAGAGCGGTCCGGCTTCTGTGCCTTGATAGCGCAGATGCAACTCGATATTCTCCACTTTATGAGGGTCTACAATGGCCCCGTTCTGCGCCCAGCCCTCGTGATAGACTGCTGCAGGCACGCCGTGGGTAGGCGAGGCGGCGGCAAGGATATACATGATGAGGCATTCGTTGTAACCGTGTACGGGAAAGTTCATTTCCCAACCGTATTCCGGACTCCAGTGCCAATAGAGCACGTTCTGGCCGTTCTGGCGGTAGAAGTTCCAGTCCACTTCGCGCCACAGCTTGTCGATGCGGGCGGCGAGGGCTTGCTCGGCGGGCGAACCGTCGATGTAGTACTGGTGGACGGAGAGCAGCGCCTGCATGATGAAGGCTGTTTCTACCAGGTCGCCGCCATTGTCTTTCTGCCCGAAGGGTTTCACCTTGCCCGTATCGCCATACCACCAGTGCGGGTAGGCACCGTGGAAACGGTCGGCGGTTTCGAGGAAGGAGACGATTTTCTCCATTCGTTCCAGCCCTTCCTGGCGGGTGACATAGCCGCGGTCTATACCGGCAAGTATAGCCATGATGCCGAAGCCGCTTCCACCGGACGTGATTACGTTCTGGTCGTTCTCCGGATAGACACCGTCCATGTGGATGCGTTCGCGTGCCAGTCCGCTGTTGGGCTCGGCACCTTCCCAGAAGTAGTTGAAGGTACGGCGCTGTACGGTGTCCATCAGGGCATCGTCGCTCAGCCGGTCTTCTTTGGCGGCGGGGCTTTTGCATTGCGTGAAACCGAGCAACAGCAGGAACAATAATAAACAGTATTGTATTTTCATTGTACCAATGCTTACTTGTTTTTTTATCATTTACTTATCTATATTCATTGCACGGTCAATTCAACAAGTATAGGACAGTGGTCGGAAAGGTAGCTGTTCTCCGGTTTGTCTTGGATAACGCGGTAGCGGTCTATCTTTGCGCCTTTGGTCACGAAGACATAGTCCAGCAGTACGCGTTCCTCCACCGGCAGACGGCCGAAGTCATGGAAAGACCAGGACGGACCGTAGGTGACGGCAGCTGTCTTTGCGGCATTTTCCATTCCTCCCTTTTCCAGCGTTTGCAGAGGTTCTTCACCGGGCGTACAGTTAAAGTCACCGGTGATGATGGCGGGCATGTCCGGTGCTATCTCCTTGATTTTGTCGAGAATGAGTTGCACGCCCTCTTTGCGGGCTGTCTTTCCGTCGTTGTCCAGATGGGTGTTGAAATATACAAACTTTTGTCCGTTGTTCTTTTCCTGCAGTATCGCCCAGGTGGTGACACGGTTGTAGGAAGCGTCCCAGCCCTTGATGCCGATAGTTTCGGGTTGCTCGCTGAGGGAGAAATTGCCGTATTCCACCAGTGTAAACCGGTCGGTCCGGAAGAATATCGGGCAGTATTCGCCTGCTTCCTTGCCGTCGTCGCGCCCCACACCGAGTGCTGTGTATTGCGGCAGCCCGCGTTTTAGGTCTTCCATTTGGTTGTGAAGCACTTCCTGCATGCCCAGCAAGTCGGGGCTGTAGTAGGCTATCATACGGCAGGCGTCACCCTTGCGGTAATTCCAGTTGTTTACACTGTCCGAAGGAATATCCAGGCGGACATTGAACGTCATCACTTCCAGCGGCTGTCCGTTCTGTGCGGAGGGCTGGCTCTTGCAGCTGCCAAGGAGCAGAATGCTGCAAAAACAAAGGAGTAAAGTAGTATATCTCATGTTTTCTTGTTTTTAGAGTGCAATATTAAATATTTTATTTTATTTCAGTGTCAGTCGGGCTGTCTTTTCTGCCTGGCTGCTGCCACCTATCATCACATCGAAATCTCCCGGCTCGGCCACGTGGTTGAGGTCGTAGTCGTAGAAGCGGAGCAGCTCAGGGGTAATCTTGAAGGATACGGTCTTGCTTTCGCCCGCTTTCAGGAACACCTTTTCAAAGCCTTTCAGCTCGCGTACGGGGCGGGTAATGCTGCCTACGAGGTCGCGGATATAGAGCTGCACGACTTCTGCGCCGTCACGCTTGCCGGTATTGGTCACGGTGACTACGGCAGTGGTGGAGCCATTTTGTCCCATGACCGGGGTACTGAGGGCGATGTCGCTGTACCGGAAAGTGGTGTACGAGAGACCGTAGCCGAAGGGATACAGCGGCTCATTGTCCACATCCAGATAGTTGCTGCGAAACTTCTCGAACCATTTGCCTTCTGCCAGCGGGCGACCGGTATTCTTGTGGTTATAGAATAAAGGTATCTGCCCCACGTTCTTCGGGAAAGTCATGGTCAGCTTACCGCTTGGGTTCACGTCGCCGAACAGTACGTCGCCGATGGCGTATGCCGCTTCACTGCCACCGAACCATACGTTCAAGATGGCGGGCACATGTTCCTGCTCCCAGGTGAGCGTCAGCGGCCGGCCGGTGAAGAGGGTTAGTACAACGGGCTTTCCGGTCTTCAGCAAGGCCTCCAGCAGGGTGCGTTGCACGTCGGGGATGTCGAGGTCGGTACGGCTCGAGCTTTCACCGCTCATTTCGGAAGACTCGCCCAGGGCGGCTACAATCACGTCGGCACCGGAGGCCACCTTCAAAGCTTCGTCCAGCAGTTCCTTATCCGTACGGTTGTCCCGGCCCAGCGATCGGCCGAATAGGGTGGCGCGTTCCTCGTAGGCTGCATCACCGATGAGGTTGCTGCCTTTGGCGTAGGTGATGTTCACCCGGCCGGCTGTCATTTCTTTCAATCCTTCGTACAGAGAGGGATAGTCGTCCAGGCGTGCGGCAACGCTCCAGGTGCCGGGCATGTTGCTGCGGGTATTGCCCAGGGGGCCGATGACGGCGACGGTGCCTTGCTTCTCTAAGGGAAGGACGGGACGAGAAGACTGCTTGCCTTGTCCCTCAAAAGGTTCGTTCTTCAGCAGTACAAAGCTTTCGGCGGCAATCCGGCGGGCAGCGGCGCGGTGCTCGCGGGTGAAGATGTCGCGTGCGGGACGGCTGAGGTCGCAGTATTTGTAAGGGTCATCGAACAGCCCTAACTTGTATTTCGCTTCAAGGATGCGGCGGCAGGCTGCATCTAGTGTCTTCATGGTTATTTTGCCTTCGATGAGCGACTTTTTCAACGTGCCCACGAAACCTTCGCTCACCATATCCATGTCCACACCGGCGTTGAGCGCACGAGCGGAAACGGTCTGCAGGTTGCCGATTCCGTGTTCCACCATTTCGGAGATACCGGTAAAGTCGGTCACCACAAAACCGTTGAAGCCCCATTGTTTGCGCAGTACATCTGTCATCAGCCAGTGGTTGGCGGTGGCGGGCACGCCGTCCACTTCGTTGAAGGAGGCCATCACACTACCCACTCCGGCGCGGACGGCTGCTTCATAGGGGTACATGTATTCGTTGAACATGCGGTTGCGGCTCATGTCTACGGTGTTGTAGTCGCGTCCGGCTTCTCCGGCACCGTACAGTGCGAAGTGCTTGACGCATGCCATGATTTCGTCGTTCCGTGTCAGTTGGTCGTTCAGGTCTTTTCCCTGATACCCCAACACCATGGCGCGGGCGATGGCGCCTCCGAGGAACGGGTCTTCGCCCGAACCTTCGGATACACGTCCCCAGCGCGGGTCACGGCTGATGTCCACCATCGGGCTGAAGGTCCATGAGATGCCGTCGGCACTGGCTTCGATGGCGGCGATGCGGGCAGACTGCCCGATGGCTGCCATGTCCCACGTGCAGGAGAGGCCGAGGGGGATGGGGAAGATGGTCTCATAGCCATGTATCACATCCATGCCGAACAGCAGGGGGATGCCCAGGCGGGAGTTCTCTACGGCCAGTTTCTGTACGTCGCGTATCTTGGCCACTCCTTTCAGATTGAAAAGCCCTCCCACGAGCCCCTGCTCAATCTTCTTGGCCACGTCGCTGCTCTTTGCCTGACCGGTGGTGATTTCTCCGGTCACGGGCAGGTTGAGCTGGCCGATTTTCTCTTCCACAGTCATCCGGCGCATCAGTGCGTCGATGAAGCGGTCCATGTCCTGCGGAGACTTCTGCGCCTGCACGGTGACGCCTATTAAAGCGGTCGCGAGCAGCAGACTTGTTCTCTTGAAAATTTTCTTCATATTCATATTGAATTAATTGTTTGTAAGTATGTTCCCTTCATTGTTTTTAGATTGCCGTCACTCTATTGCAGTGGCGCTATGACTTCTTTGCAACGGTGCTGCAATTTCTCTGCAGTGATACTGCAAACGATTTGCAGCGCTACTGCAACTGCTTTGCAGCAACACTGCAACTGTTGTGCAGTGCTACTGCAACACTTTTGCAGTGCCACTGCAAAAAGTTTGCAGCTCTTTGCAGTAGCAATGCTTTGATTGAAAGCAAGTTATGAAATAGACCTTTTGCCATTGATTGGGTCGGCTGTTTCCTTTGGCCGGGTATCAATAGTCGGGGTTCTGTACCAGTACTCCGTTCGATTTGTCTATCTCTGTCTGGGGCAGAGGCAGCAGCGCATTCTTGTCCTGGTAATTCTTTCCGGCAGCTTGCAGCACTTCTTTGGCAATGCCCCAGCGCACGAGGTCGTAGAAGCGGTCGGGTTCCAGTGCCAGCTCTACGCGGCGTTCGTGGCGAATGGCGTCACGCAGCACAGACTGGCTGGCAGATTCTACCTTCGGAAGCACGTCTGCCAGTGTGCCGCGGGCATGGGCGCGTACTTGTTCCAGATACCCGGCGGCTTCGCCCGTTAGCCCTTTCTCGTTGGCGGCTTCGGCAGCCATCAGCAGCACGTCCGGATAGCGGATGAGGCGGATGTTTACCCAGAAACCCATACGGCTGTACTTGCGGCGCAGTGTCGGGTCCGTGTAGGCCTTCTTGTTGAAGTAGGCACCCATGGCGGTGGATACGGGTGACTCGCCATAAGGCTGGTTGGTATTCTCCGGTGTAATGGGTTCGTCCGTGCTGTGACGGAAGTAGAGCAATGTGGCGTTCCGGCGCGGGTCGCCCGGCTCAAAGGCCTTGCCCATCAGTGAGGTGGCCATGTGCCAGCCCCATCCCAGGTCCCACTCGCCGGCTCCGCGCACCCCTTGCACCTGGCAGAACTGGCTGCCGATGCTGGCGTCCTCTTTCATGGCGTCGGTGGCTTCACATTGCAGTTCGAAGATGCTCTCACCGCAATTCTCCCCTTCTACGGTGAAGACTTTGTCGACCGGTGTATTCAGGTTGTAGATGCCCGACTTTATCACTTCGGTGGAGGCTGTGTACATATTGTCCCAATCGTTCCGCATCATATAGGTGCGTGCGTGCAGGGAGCGTGCGGCGCCCCAGGTCAGCCGTCCCGTATAGTCGCTGTCCCACCGCAGGGGCAGGCATTCTTCGGCTTCGGTCAGGTCTTTGTCAATCTGTTCGTATATCTTTTCCGCCGTGGTCTTGGGCACGTTGGCATCGGAGGCTTCCACTACCTTGATGGTGACCAGCGGCACTTCGCCAAAGGCGCGTACCAGGTTGAAGTAGCACCAGGCACGGAAAAAGAGCGCTTCGCCACGGTTGCGGATGGCTTCGGTGTCGTCCTTGTGTCCGCTCTTCTCAATGTCGTCCAGGATTTCGTTGCACTGGTAGATGATTTTGTAGTTCTGTCCCCAATAGGCACTCAGAGGGCCGTTGGAGGCAGTGTATTCGAAGTCGTCCCACATGGCGGCCTCGTTGCTGCCGTCGCCGGCATCACTGCCTTTCTCGGAGTCCTCGCTGCGCACCATGTGCACCATAAAAGCAGGAATACCGGCAGTGATGTCGTACGAGCGCATCAGGTAGTAGACGTTGAATATCTTCCCGCCTACAAGGGCGTTGGGAGAGTCATCTTCCGTGAACTGCCCCAGCGGATCGCGGTCCAGGAAGTCGTTGCAGGATGTCAGTGAGAGGGCTGTTGCACCCACCAGCAATGTAAATATGTATTTTATCAGTTTCATAAATTTATATTTTTCATTCCCCGTTCCCTTTGAAGGAGTCGGGGGAGGTTTGAAGTTACTCTTTTTTAGGGGAGAGGCTTTTAGAACGTCAGATTAAATCCGAACGTATAAATCGCCGGCATCGGATAACTGCCGTCGTCCACCCCGAAGGCGATGGCGCTTCCGCCCAGTTCCGGGGTATATCCGGTGTTGTGCTTCCACGTCTTCAGGTTCTGTATGTTCACGTAGAGCTTCAGCGCCTGCATGCCTATCTTCGAAATCAGCGCCTTGTCGAAGTTGTATGCCAGCGACACGTTACGGATGCGGAAGAACGAGCCGTCCTCTATGTAATACTCGGAGTTCAGATTGTTGATGGTATGCTTGGTGTTCAGCAGCGGCTGGGTGTTGCTGGTCCCTTCACCGTGCCAGCGGTCCATGCGTTGCTCCATAAAGTTGAACTGGCTCCAGTTGTAGTTGTCCCAGGTACGGTAAATCTGATTGCCGCCTTGTCCCATCATGTCAACGGCAAGCTCCCAGTTCTTGTAGCCCAGGCCGAGCGTGAAGCCGTAGGTGACATCGGGTGTAGGATTACCAATCATCGTACGGTCTGCCGTGGTGATTTCACCGTCACCGTTCACGTCGCGGAATTTCAGGTCGCCCGGGGTGACGGTTGCCAGTGTGTTCTTGGGAGAGTGCTCAATCTCCTCCTGGGTCTGGTAGACGCCTTCCACCTTGTAGCCGTAGAAGTAGCCGATGGGGTATCCTGCCATTGTGTAGCTCTGCTGCTTGTCTCCGGCTATGATGGAGTAGCCTTCCTGCACGAGGCTCAGTACCTTGTTCTTGATGGTGGCAAGGTTCATTCCGATGTTGTAGTTCCAGTCGCCTATCCGGTCGCGCCAGCTTAGGGCCAGCTCTACGCCCGAATTCTCGATGGAGCCGAGGTTTCCGATACCCGGTACGGTTCCGGAGATGCCCGGCACTTCGGCCAGCAGGTCTTTGGTTTTCTTCTTGTAGTACACGCCTTCAAAGTGCAGGCGGTTGCGGAGGAAGTTGGCTTCTGCACCGGCTTCCCAGGCTTCCACCTTCTCCCAGCGCAGTTTGGGGTTGGGCAGGTAGGCAAGCTGGTAGCCCGGATAGATGGCGGACGGGGTGCCGAATACGGCAGAGTAGGCATTCGTCAGTAACGGTTCGGCGGGATAGGCGCGGTCCAGGTTTTGGTTGCCCAGTGTGCCCCATGAGCCTTTCAGTTTCAGCATATCCAGCCAGGTGATGTCCTTCATCCATGCTTCCTCGCTCATCAGCCAGCCCAGGCCGACGGAGTAGAAGTTCTGCCACTGGTTGCCGGTGTAGGAGAAGGCGGAAGAACCGTCGCGGCGGTAGGAGCCGTTGAACAGGTACTTGCCCTTGTAGTTGTAGAGCACGCGTGCCAGCACGGACACGGTGGAGCGCTCCCACTGCGTACTGCCGTTGGTGGCGGTGGCTGCGTCGCCGATACTTACGTACCATTTGTCGGGATTGTACGGAATGACCAGGCCTACCCCTTGGGTACGGGCGCCGTTCAGATTCTCGAGCTTGTTGTAGTAGGTGGTGAAACCGGCTGTGGCCATCACGCTGTGGTCTCCCCAGGAGTTGGTGTAGGTCAGCAGATAGTCGCTCTGTACCTTCATTTCCGTTTCTTTGGCTTGGGACACTCCGGTCTTGCCGTTGCCCAGCGTGGCTATGTCTCCCTCGACGCTTGCGTCATATACCTGGATAACCGGGGTGTATGTCCGTGTGCTGTTCGAGGCATAGTCCAGGGAGAACATGGCCTTGAACTGGAAGTGTTTTAGGAAATCCCATTGGCCGTACACATTGCCCGAGCCACGGTAGTTCTCGGCTTTCGTGGTATTCGCCTTCAGGTCCACGTCCACCATCGGGTTGTTCATCTGTGCCTTCTGGAATCCGGGCAGTGAAGTGTAGAGGCCGTACTCGGAATTGAATACATGCGCCACCGGAGCTGCGCGCAGGGCCGTAGCCACACTCTTCGTGTCGGCGGGCAGCATGCGTGCCCCGTTGAATTGGAAACCTACCTTGAGGTTGTCCGTCACTTTATAGTCGTTGCTGATGTTCAGCGTGATTTTGCTGTACTTCTCGTGCTTGATATTGCCTTGTTCGTAAGCATAGCCCGCACCGAGATAGAAGCTGTTCTTGTCCGAGGCACCCGTGATGCTGATGTTGTTGTTGGTGATGAACCCGGTCTGGAAGATTTCATCCTGCCAGTTGGTGTTTCCCGTCCAGTCCGAGAAGTTGTATTCCGGGTTGCCTTCATTCCTCAACTGTTCGTTGTACAGCAGTTTGAAGCCTTCGGCATCCGTCAGTGCAATTTTGTCGGTGATGGACTTGAAACCAAACGAGCCGTTGATATTGACGCGTGTCTGTCCCTCTTTCGCCTTCTTGGTGGTGATGATAATCACGCCGTTGGCACCGCGCACACCGAAGATGGCGAGCGACGACGGGTCTTTCAGTATCTCCATGGATTCGATGTCCTGCGGATTCAGGAAGTTGATGTTGTCGTTGAACAGTCCGTCCACCACATAGAGTGGCTTGTAGCCGTTGATGGAGTTTGTTCCGCGTACACGGATTTCCGGGTCGGAGCCTGCCTTGCCGGAGTTTATCACCTGCACGCCGGCAATCTTGCCTTGCAGTGCGGATACGGGGTTGACCACCGGCTTGTTGGCGATTTCATCGCCTTTGATGTTGGTGATGGAGCCCGTCAGGTCCCGCTTCTTGGCGCTGCCATAACCGATGACCACGGTTTCGGCCAGCATTTGCGAATCGTCCTTCATCCGGACATCGATTATCGACTGGCTGCCTACCTTGATGGCTTGCTTTACCATGCCCACGTATGAAAAATCCAATGTGTTCTCCGGGGTGGCCTGGATGGAGTACCGGCCGTCTATGTCGGTAATCACGCCGTTGGAGGTTCCTTGTACCAATACGGTGGCGCCGATTAGCGGATCACCCAGTGCATCGGTCACAGTACCGGTTACTGTTTTTTCCTGTGCCGATGCGGCGACACTTGCCAGCAGGCACACCGTCAGAAATAGGTTTCTTAGTCTTCCGGTTTTCTTCTTGGGAAGGTTTAGGTTCTTCTTCATTACATTCATCTTTTAGTGGATAACTAATTCAGTTTTCTCCTCTGAACAATCAAAATGCAAAAAAGATTTGGTGACGGTGTTAAAAAAGGGCAGCCCGGTTCTTGCGGACTGCCCTCTTACCTAAAAGCAAAACTATACCTATTTCAACTCAAAACTCGTAGTCTTTACATCGCGGCTGTTGGGTCCAATCATTACGTGGAACTCGCCGGGTTCGTATACATACTGTATGTCGTAGTTGTAGAACTTCAGCAATTCGGGGGTAATGGTGAAGGTCACCTGCTTGCTTTCGCCTTTCTTCAGGTGGATGCGCTCGAAGCCTTTCAGCTCTTTCACGGGGCGGGTAATGCTGCCCACCAGGTCGCGGATATAGAGCTGCACGATTTCATCCGCATCGTAGTTGCCCGTATTGGTCACGGTTACGGAAGCAGTCAGTTTGCCGTCTGCATTCAGTTGCTTGGAACTGAGCGTGATGTCACTGTACCGGAAGGTGGTGTAGCTCAAGCCATAGCCGAAGGGATATAGTGGGTCGTTGCTCACATCCAGGTAGTTGCTGCGGAACTTCTCGAACCATTTGCCTTCTTTCAAAGGACGTCCGGTATTCTTGTGGTTGTATGCCATAGGCAACTGGCCTACATTCTGCGGGAAGGTGGTGGTCAGCTTACCGCTGGGGCAAACGTCTCCGAACACTACATCGGCAATGGCATCGGCAGCTTCGCTACCTCCGAACCATACATTCAGGATGGCGGGGACATGCTTATCCTCCCAAGTCAGCACTACGGGACGTCCGGAGAACAATACCAATACTACGGGCTTGCCCGTTTTCAGCAATGCTTCCAGCAGGTGTCGCTGTGCGTCCGGCATTTCCAGTTCGGAACGGCTGCTGCTCTCACCACTCATCTCGGAAGACTCGCCGAGAGCGGCTACGATGACATCGGCTTGTGCGGCTACTTTCAGGGCCTCGTCCAGCAGTTCTTGGTCATTGCCGCGGGGCAGTTCACGGCCGAACATCGTGGCGCGTGTCTGGTAGTCGGCATCGTACATCAAGTTGCTGCCTTGTGCATAGAGAATGTTGGCCTTGGAGCCGACAGCATTCTTGAAACCTTCCAATAGGGTGCTGTATCTGTCTGCCGTGGCTGCCACACTCCAAGTACCCGGCATGTTGGCGCGGGTGTTGGCAAGCGGGCCAATCAAGGCGATGTTGCCTTTGCGCTGCAAGGGCAGCAGGTTGTCCTGGTTCTTCAGCAGCACGAATGTCTCTGTGGCAATCTGGCGGGCAATGGAGCGGTGCTCGGGAGTGAACACTTCTTTTTCGGCACGCTTCACGTCACAGTATTTGTACGGATTGGCAAACAATCCCAGCTTGTATTTGGCCTCCAGGATGCGTCGGCAGGCTTTGTCAATGTCGGCTTCGGTCACTTTGCCTTCTTTCAGAGACTTTTCCAGTGTGCCGATAAATCCGTCGGCTACCATGTCCATGTCTGTTCCGGCGGTCAGGGCACGTGCGGATACTTCCTGCAGGTCGCCGATTCCGTGGTCTATCATTTCGGAGATGGCTGTATAGTCTGTCACCACGAAGCCGTCGAAGCCCCATTGGTTGCGTAGTACGTCGGTCAGCAGCCAGTGGTTGGCAGTGGCGGGTACTCCGTCAATTTCATTGAAGGAGGTCATTGCGCTACCCACACCGGCTTCTACGGCAGCCTTGTAGGGAGGGAAGTATTCGTTGAACATACGGTTGCGGCTCATATCCACCGTGTTGTAGTCGCGGCCGGCTTCTCCGGCGCCATACAGTGCGAAGTGCTTTACGCAAGCCATTATCTCGTTGTTGGCACTCATATCCTTGCCCTGATAACCGCGAATCATGGCTTGTGCAATGGCTGAACCCAGGAAGGGGTCTTCACCGTTGCCTTCTGATACACGTCCCCAACGGGCATCGCGGCAGATGTCCACCATCGGGCTGAACGTCCAGCAGATACCGTCTGCACTCGACTCAATGGCGGCGATACGGGCCGATTTCTCTATAGCCTCCATGTCCCAACTGCACGAGAGTGCCAAGGGGATGGGGAATACCGTTTCGTAACCGTGAATCACGTCCATACCGAACAGCAAGGGGATGCCCAGGCGGCTGTTCTCTACGGCAAGTTTCTGCACTTCGCGGATGTTCTTCACGCCTTTCAGGTTGAACAGACCTCCGACTTCACCGTTGCGGATTTTACCGGCAACGTCGCTGCTCTTGGCTTGTCCGGTGACGATGTTTCCCGTTACCGGCAGGTTGAGCTGACCGATTTTCTCGTGCAGCGTCATTTTGCCCATCAGCTCCGTAATGAATTTATCCATCTCCTGCGGATTGCCTTGGGATGTGTTTTCTTTGGGCGTTGCCGTCACGGTGAGGGCAGAGAAAGCCAAGGCTGCTAATAATGTGTATTTCTTCATATGATATAATTTTGATTATCCCCTCCGGCCCCCTGAAGGGGGAGGGGAATAGTGATATAGAAATTCAACTTAAGCTTAGCTGCTCCATCATGTCGCATACTAACTTCAATCGTAAATCCCTAAGCCTTAAATCCCAGCTTCTGCAATCCTTCCTGAACCTCGGGACAGCTCATGAAGAGTTTCCACAACAAGCCGGAACGATAGTTCTCAATCATCGGGGCAATGGTGCATTGGTCGATGGCAAGATAGCGGGGCACCGTCCAGTCACTTCCCTCGGAGAAGGCATCGTAGAATCCGTACTTGCCCCAAATCCAGTCGCCTTTGGAATAGAAATACTTCAGTGCACGCATGGATTCCTCCGGTGTGTAGGGAAAACTGGACAAGGCTGCTGTCGGTGTGATGACACCATGGTCGTTGTCGCCCGGGCAGTGGGCTGCATAGCCTTTGGTAGAGTAGCTGGCGGTCAGTCCCCAGCAGTCCTCGCCGTAACCTTTGTATTGTTTGGGATTCTCCACGCAGTAGCGGTAGTTGGAGAGGGCATGGTTGCGCACCACGTTCCAGTAGTTGGCATAGCGGTCGCTCAGGTTGCGCGGGTCCAGACCGATGTGCGAGTATTGTGCCCAGAACAAGGGACCGCCCAGTTTCTCGGCTCCGTTGTGTTTCAATTCCAAAGGCAGGCCGTAGGGGGCAGAGTCGGACTTGATGCCGCCGCCGCGTGCCCAGCCGTTGTGGTAGGCTGAAGCCGGAACGGGATAAGTGGGGGAGGAGGCTGCGAGCACATACACAATCAATGCTTCGTTGTAGCCTTCCAGCGGGAAGTTCATTTCCCAGTTGTATTCGGGAGACCAGTGCCAGTAGATGACATCCTTGCCATTCTGATACCAGCTGAACTCCATCTCTTTCCACAATTGGTCAATCTTCTCTGCCAGCGCCTTTTCCTGCTCGTTGCCGTCGCGGAAGTATTGGCGTACGCAAAGCAAGCTTTGCATCAGGAAGCAGCTTTCCACCAAGTCTCCGCCGTTATCTTTTTGTCCGAAAGGTTTCACCTTGCCGGTAGGGCCGTACAACCAATGGGGCCATACGCCGTGGAAGCGGTCGGCGCGTTTCAGGTAATCGGCAATCTTGGTCAGGCGCTTCACGCCTTCTTCCCTGGGGATGAAGCCGCGTTCGATGCCTACCAGCAGTCCGGCTATACCAAATCCGCTGCCGCCGGTGGTGACAACATTCTGGTCCTTTTCGGGATAATCCCCATCCAGGTGGATGCGTTCGCGTGCCAGTCCGGAGGTCGGTTCCGCACCGTCCCACATGTAGTTCAAATGTACCTTCTGGATGTAATCAAGCATTTCGTCATCCGAAGCGAATGATTCGGGACGTACTTCCTCTGTGTCGGGCTTTTCCTCTTTTCCGTTCTCTTTCCCGTTTTCCTTCAAGTCGGAAGAGCAGGATGCACAGCCCGCCAATGTGGAAATCAGGAACAAAGCCAGCACATGTATCATTATTGGTTTTTTCATATCTTTATTTCTTGTGTTTAATTTTTTGTCGTCTTGCACAATGGCGAGCGGCCGTTTTCGTTCAGCGCCTCGATAGTGAAGTAATAGTCCGTGTCCGCATCCAGTCCGCGGAAGTCATATTCCGTCTGTCCCAGTACCGTGATGGCATTGTACATCTTGCCTTCGGCGGTGCCGTAGTAGATGTTGTAGCCATAGGCGCTTGCTTCGGGTTGCCAGGAGATAAGGGCATTCCGGCGGTCTTTCCTGTCACGTTTCACAGTCAGTCCTTTCACGGCTTGCGGGACATCGCCGTCACCGTTCCCGAAGACGCGGAAGCCGGACAAGGCGACATTTCCCGTAGGCATGTGCACATTCTCGTATTTCAGATAACGGGCACGCAACGGCTCGTTGAGCTCGATGTAGTCGTGCGGACAATCCTTGTCACTGTCGCTCTTGTCTATGACCAATGTCCATTCTTTTCCGTCTTCGGAAGCAAAAATACGGTATTGGTGATAAATATCCATGGCACGGTTGTATTGAACCGCTTTATGGTCGTAGAAGTTCAACTGCACGGCACGTACATTCTTTGTACTGCCCAGGTCTATCCCGGCCCATTCGCCGGGGTTGCCGGAACGGGCTGCCCAGTAGGTGCGCATACTTTCGTCCGTCAGGTTGGAAGCTGCATGGATGCTATCCGTAGATGATACCTCCACCGGTTTGCCGTAGGACAGAAGCATCCATCCCGTGAAACGCTCTGCAGGGTTCTTTACGTCCATCGGTTCTGCCCAGTTGGGATAATCGCCGAAGGCAGTGGACGAATACATGACACCATCCTTGTCGAAAGCCACCGGATAAAGACCGATGCGGCGTTCGAACTTGTACTTCAGGGAGAGCATGCAGGTGGCCACGTGCCAGTAATTGCCTTTCACGTCGCAGAACGTGCCTCCATGACCGGCACCTTGCACATAACCGCCCGGCTTGTAGCACATCGGGTTATGCTTCTGGTAGACAAACGGGCCCAGCGGGGAATCCGAAACATATACGCCATCGGCATAGACTTTGAATTCAGTGCCCGGAGCACCATATTGGAAATAATATTTGCCATTGTGTTTGGTCATGTAAGCGCCCTCTGTGAATGGGCGGAGCGTCACCTCGTCATCGTTGTTCATTCCGAAACGTTCCCAGCCGTGTTCTTCCGGGCGGAGCATCATCACGTCGTGAATCTTGCTGATGGGATAGAAATCATTCCGGTCCAGTTCCACCGCCTTTAGCGGATATTCATTGCTGGAGCCATAATACATATACAGTCTGCCGTCATCGTCCAGAAACATGCAGGGGTCCCATGTGGGAAGCACATTCTTTTCGATGGCACGTTTGAAACGTCCCGTTTTGGGGTGTGTGCTGTACCACACGGCAAGGCCTTCGTAGGTGGAGCCGGTATAGAACAGCGTGTCACCGCTTACATAGGCTGCCGGCGCGCACTGGTCGTCGTCCGTAGGCTTGCGTTGGAAGCCGGCAGGAACGAAATCCCAATCCACCAGGTTCCTGGAATAGTGAAAACCGCCCTGGTTGGTGGAGAACAGAAAGTATTCTCCCTTGTATTCCACCGCCATCGGGTCGGCAGAGGAACGGAACGAACCGTTGGGACGCACATTGTTGTTGAAAGGCTCGAAGTTATAACTGATGTTCATCGGATTGCAGAAGGTGCGCGACAGAGGCGCCTGCGGGTCATACCACCGGGTCGCCTGGGCGGGACGGCGGATTGCGGTTGCCTTGTGTACCTCTTTTTCCATCACTACCTCAATATCGGTTTCATCCAGTGCCAGGATTCTGTTCACTATCTTTTTCCCGGGATAGTAGACATACAGGTGCACGTCGTTCTTCGCTCCTTTGATGGCAAAGCTGCCGTCGTGGGCAGTGGTATTGTGCATGGGACTTGCGAAGAACATGACTGTGGCGCCTGCGAGTGGCTGGCGGTTGGTGTCCAGTACGTGTCCTTTTACGATACGGTCTTGGGTTACAGTGATATAATAGTCACTGACTTGCCCCTTCACCACTTTGATGGAATCGTCAGGGGTTGCCTTTGCCGTCAGAGCGGCAAAGGCTATTCCACAACTGATTAGGAATCTTTTTACCATATTGGAGCGGATTTATTCGGCAATTCCGTCAATGGGTTCCAGCTTCAGGTCGGGAAGGTCGTCCAACTGGTTGGCTGGTATGGGCCAATAAGTCTTTTCTGCTGTCCATCCTTTGGGACCGAGTACGGTGGCGGCATCGCCGGTACGCACCAAGTCCACATAACGGGCACACCATTCGCCGCAAAGCTCCATCCGGCGTTCGTCCATCACGTCTTTCAGGGTAACACCGGTTTTGGTGCTCATGCCTGCACGCCGGCGCACTTCGTTGTAGCCTGCGTCTCCATCCTTGCCCAGTCTGACTTTGGCTTCGGAGTTCATCAGCAGCACTTCGGCATAGCGGATGATACGCACATTGTTGTTGGCTCCGTAGGTCGTACGTGGAAGAGTCATCTGATTGTAGGGAAGGTAACCTTTGCCGTTCCAACAGTCGGTCTTGGTGGCCGATGTGGGACCTACCTGCCAACCCTCGCGCGTCTTGCTCAGGGCTTTCAGGAAAGAAGTTTCGGCACGCACACCTTCGCCACGGGCTTCGGCCCATGCCACGAACTCGGGTTCATAGCCTATGAAATTCCAGCCGCCTATGGACTTGGTGCCTTCGGCTTGCTTGTAGCTGATGGTACCGTCTGCGTTCACTACTTCATCATACCTCTCTGCCATGTTCGGACCCTGGAAATTGAACCATTGGTCTACGCCCAGGTAATCGCCAGAACCATTGCCGTAGTCTGTTACCTGGCATTCGAACAAAGATTCGTCACACAACTTTCCGGGAATTTTGAACAGCTGGTAGAAGTCGTCGTAGAGACGGAATCCACCGTTCTTGATGATGTCATCGGTCAGTGTCTCCACTTGTGCATAGTCTCCTTTCAGCAGATAGATGCGGGCGGCCAATGCTTGGGCGGTGAAGGCTGTCACGGCTCCCTTGTGTTCCATCTGGTTGGGACGCATGCGGGGCAGTTTGTCGATGGCGTAGTTCAAATCTTCCAGCATATAATTATATACGGCCTCTACGGTAGAACGGCGAAAATCGGTCTGCAGGTTGTCACGGTAGATGACGGTGGGACCGAAATTGGTCACCAGACAATAGTAGGCCCATGCACGGATGGTACGTACTTCGCCGCAATAGGATTCGTAGGTTTTGTAATCTTCGCTTCCTGCAGCAAGATATTCGGCATAGCTGTCGAGGCTTTGCAGGGCGGCATTGGTGATGCGGATGATGTCGTAGAAGTTCATCCATACCTGGTTCAGTGCCCAGAATGAGTTGTTGTAGTTGAACTTGCGTCCGAAGGCCACGGCATCGCCCTGGTCATCGGTACGGCCCGACCACACGTCACCGTCGCGGGTGAACATCAATAGTGCGTTGCACCAGTGCATGCCCTGTGTGCG
The DNA here is from genome assembly GCF_003466325.1 of Bacteroides sp. 4_1_36. Lineage (NCBI taxonomy): Bacteria > Pseudomonadati > Bacteroidota > Bacteroidia > Bacteroidales > Bacteroidaceae > Bacteroides > Bacteroides sp. 4_1_36. The sequence continues at coordinate 118,139 of NZ_QSOX01000007.1, read as the reverse complement.
TACTTTGGAGTAGGCACCCACTACGGGTTGGTACATATTGTTCTTGTTGGTAAAGTCCACGCCTTGTTCGGGAACTTTGTTCTCCGGATCGATTTCTATGAAATCGGTGCAAGCGGTAGCTCCTCCCAGTACCATCATGGCCGGAAGTATATATGCGAATGTTTTCTTTAAGAATTTCATTGTTTTACGTTTTAGGGTTTAGAAATCTATTTGCACTCCGAAAGTATAGGTTGAAGTCAGAGGGTATACTTCGGTATCCCAACCTTCGGCATCCGACACTTCAGGTGTGAAGCTGTTGGCCTTGAAGGTAGTGAAGGGGCGGTCGGCCGTCAATGAGAGGCGGAGTCCCGGCATCACGTAGCTGCCTATCTTCAAGTTCTTGAACGAGTAGCCCAGCGTGATGTTCTGGATGCGGAAGTAATCGGAGCTTTCTACGAAATAGGAAGCGTTGTTACTGTCTGATTTGTTCCAGGTTTTGAGAAGAGCCTTGGCCGACGGATGTTCGTTGGTAGAGCCTGCACCCGTCCAGCGGTTCTCATACTGTGCACGGTCAAAGTTATAGTAGTCGGCTGCATAGCGCAGGGCACGCTTACGGTTCCACAGTTCGCCGCCTGCTTGTCCGTAGGTAGTGAGGCTGAAGTCGAAGTTCTTATAAGAGAATCCGGCATTGAAGCCATAAGTAAAGCTGGGCACGTATGAGCCCAACACCTGCTTGTCGTTTCCGTCTATCACATGGTCGCCGTTCACGTCCTCGTAGATGAAGTCGCCGGGTTCCAGTCCGTTGGCCACGGCGATGGGGTCGGCAGCACATTGTTCAGGAGTCTGGTAGATGCCGATGACCTTGTAGCCATAGAATGAGTTCATCGTCTCGCCCACCATATTCACGGTCTTTCCGCCTTTGATGATTTTCATGTTTCCTTTTAGGCTTTTCACTTCGTTATGCAGATAAGAGAGATTGACGCCGATGTTGTAATTGAAGTCCTGGCCAATCTTGTCGTTCCAGTTCAAGGAGAGGTCGATACCGGTATTCAGAATCTGTCCGTTGTTGCCGGCCAGCAGCTCGCCACTCATCGGGAGCTTGGGTGAAATCACGGCGTTGTCAGTCAGACGGTAGTACCAGTCGATGTCGGCGTTCAAGCGGTTCTTCAGTGTACTGAAGTTGACGCCCACGTTGGTTTCGTTCACTACTTCCCAACCCAGCCAGCTGAAGTTGGTGGTGTTGATGAATCCGTCGATGGCGGTATTGGGACCGAATACGGACTGTACGTTCTGTATGCTTGCGAAGCCTGCACTGGCAGCAATCTTGTCGTTACCCAGCTTACCCCAGCTGGCACGCAGCTTCATGTAGTCGAAGATATTCTGGTTCTTCATAAACGGTTCTTGGGAGATGACCCATGCGGCACCGATGGAGGGGAAGTAGCCCCATTTGTCGTTGTACTTGGACGAGCCGTCGGCACGGAAGGTGAACATCAACATGTACTTGTCGTTGTAGTTGTAATTCAGTCGGGTGAAATAGGAGAGACCGCGGTATTTCCAGCCGTCGTCTTTCACCGTAGCGCCTTCCTTGTTGCCCAGTGCGATGTATTTCCACACGTCCTCACCTTCGGGCACGTTGGTGGCGGTACCTTCGAGCAGGCGGTATTGCTCTTGACGCATGGATGCACCCAGCATACCGGTAAAGGAGTGTTTGCCCCACTTGTCAGTATAAGTGGCCACGTTGTCCCATATATATTTGTAGTAGTTAGTGTTCTTTTTAGTGAGTTCGGTAACCTCTTTCTTCTGGTTGGTGCCTACATAGTAGGTAGGAGTGAACTCAGAACCGCGAATCATTGAGTAGTCGTAGCTGTAGCTACTGCGTATATTCAGCTTGTCGGGGATGAGGTTGAGCTGTGCATAGAAGTTGGTCAGCACTTGGTAGGTCTCGTTCCGGTTGTCGTAATAGTTGGCAGTGGCTACCGGATTGTTGAAGTTGTTGGTCAGGCCCACCTGCTCGGGCGATGTGTACTTCTTAGGGAACACGGCATCGTCGCGGCGGTCATCATACACCGGGATGATAGACGGTGTGTTGTATGCCTGTTGCCATGCGGCATTCTTGGGAAGCTGCTGCTGCGAGTTGCTGAATACGCCGTTGAAGCCTACTTTCAGCCATTTGCGGGCTTCGTAGTCAAGGGCGGCACGGAAGTTCAAGCGGCGGTAGTAGTTTTCCACGTCCATGATACCGTCTTGTGCCAGATAGCTCATGCCGGCAGAGTAGGTCGCTTTTTCCGTACCACCGGAGATATTCAAGCTGTGATTGGTCATCATGGCTGTGCGCAACAGTTCGTCATACCAGTTGGTATCGGCATTGAATTGCAGGTTTTCCATATTGCCTCCGAATTCGGCTACTGACTTTTCGAAAATCGACCGGTAAGCTTCCGGGTTGGCTTCCAACATCATGGTGGCATACTCGTGAGAGTTACACATCTCCAGCAGGTTGGTGGCTTTCTGAATACCTACATAACCGTTATAGGTAATCTTGGCATCCTGGTTGCGGCTTCCTTTCTTGGTGGTGATGATTACAACACCGTTGGCGGCGCGTACACCGTAGATGGCAGATGCGGATGCGTCTTTCAAGATGGTCATGTCCTGAATGTCGGAATTGTTCAGGAAGTTGATGTTGTCGTAGAACATTCCGTCCACTACATAGAGAGGAGAAGTGTCACCGAAGGAACCCATACCACGGATGGTCACTTTAGGACCTTCGCCCGGCGTTCCCGAATTGATGATGTTAACACCCGGTACCTTTCCCTGCAATGCTGCCATCGGGGAGGAGGTAGGAACATTGATAAGTTCTTTCTCTTTGACAACGTCAATCGGGGCCGTCAGGTCTTTCGCCTTGGCCGAACCGTAACCGATAACAACAACTTCTTCCAGTAGTTGTGCATCTTCACGTAGCTTTACATTAATGACGGATTGTCCCGCAGCGCTTATTTCCTGCGGCAACATGCCCAAATAGTTGAATACGAGAGTTGCGTCTTCGGGGACGCCGTTCAGTACATAGTTACCGTCGAGGTCGGTAGCTGCTCCAATAGTAGAGCCTTTTACTACAACCGTGGCTCCAATAATCGGTTCGTTGTTCTGATCAACAACAGTTCCTTTAACAGTCTTTGTTCCTTGTGCCAAAACTGTCAGTGGCAATGAGAACAAAATCATGAATAGAAGAAATAAAGTTTGCCTTCTCATAAACTAAATTTAAGAGTTAATAATTCTGCCGGCAAAGGAAGTAATTACGGTAAGTAAGGCAAAAAAAAACACTACCACGATAATACGTTTAGGGTAAAAATGGGTACCGTTTTACTACGTTTTCGTGTTACTTGTTTCTAATAATCAGTTTGTTATGATTGAATGATTTGTAGCCGCTTTATTTCAAGTCGATGAGAAAATCCACTAATCCCGTTCCGTCGGGGATATCCAGTTTCTTGCGCAAACGGTAGCGTGCTGCCTCTACTCCCCGGATAGTGAGGTTGGTCATTTGCGCAATGTCTTTCGTAGAAAGATTCAGGCGCAGCAGCGCACAAAAACGGAGGTCGGTAGCGGTAAGACTGGGATAACGTTCGCGCAAATTACGGAAGAATTTCTCATGAATCAGGTCGAAATTGTTCTGGAATACATCCCAAAATTCCTGTGTCTCGATGTTTTCGTTGATGAGCTTCAGCAGAGATTCGAGGTTCTTGCGTCCATATTGCCCTTTCACCAGGGACTCTTGTACGACAGTACGAAGTTTCTCCAGGACCTCGTTCTTGGCAAATACACCCAGTGCCATGCTGGCAAGGTCTTTACTCTTTGCCGACAACTCGGCTTCCAGCAATTGCTGTTGCTGCAGAGTTATCAGATGCTCCTGCTCGCGCATCTTGATGTTCTGCTGCACCTGCTCTGCCTCATACTCCTTCCGTTTCTTTTCCATGGCACGGTTGGCGCGCCACTTGGAGAAAAAGTAGACAAGCGCTGTGAGAACTATGAGATAGAGCGCAAAGGCATAATAGGAGAGGTAGAAAGGGCGGGCTATGGCAAAATGATATTCCACCTCACCGATTTTCTGTCCCAAATCATTATAGGCTTCTGCCTGGAATGTGTATTCTCCGTAATCCAGGCTACCGTAGCGGATTTCGGGCTCTTTCAGGTCCGATGTCAGCGCCATGCCTTGTCCTCCTTGCAGGACATAATGGAAATGTACGGACAATTTATTGTAATGCGGCAGGCTTACTGAGAACAGCAAATCCCGGTAATTGCTTTCCAGTTCGACATTTCCAGACAGAGGCAGGCGTTTCTCCTTTTTATCGGAAGAGGAAGCAGTGACCGAGCTCAGTGAGAGGGCGGACTCCAGAGTAGGACTGAGGCTGTCTGTGTTTTTGCTGTAACTGGCGATTCCGTTGTTCAGATTAAAATAGACAACGTCATTGTCGACGAACACATTGTTGTAGTTCTCTATGCATGGAGAATCAAACAGTTCGATGAGGATGCGCTGCTTCACGATGTACTCTCCTTCTGCGTACTCTACCAGTACGTACTCATGTGAACCGGACAGCCAGAAGCGGTCGTTCGTGACGGATACCACAGAATGAGCATTCCTGATGTAAGGCAGAATGGCATTCAGCTTTTGGAAGGGGATAATCTGCCGGGTGATGTCGTCATAGGTATAGAAGCCGTTGGGACTGGAAAAGACGATACGTCCTCGCATTTTCATTACTTGGATAGGGCCGATGATATATTCCGAGCCTAAATGGGAGATGTGCCGTACGCTTTTTACAGCCGACAAGTCATCGCTCAAGACTATTTTATAGACTCCCTGATACATGTGTGAAGCCCAGATGACACCGCTTTGGTCCACCTCCAAGTGCATGACCGGTGCAATGAAGCCGTCTATGACATGCGAAAAGGTCCATTGCCCGTTCTTCTTTTTATAGATACGCAAATTGGCGTAGGATGATTCCAACAGTATCTCTTCGCCATAGAGGGTGCACTTTATCAGACACGTACTGCTGTTGGTATTGCTTATGACGGAAACATTCCCTTTTTCGCCTATTAATAAGGTATGGGCATTGTTGCCTGCAAAGAGTTGCCCGTCAATGTCCTTCACATACCAGTTCTGTCCTTCAGTATGGGGAAGCAGGCGCAGATTCTCGGTAACCTGGTGGTATTCGTACAAGCCCTGGTTGGTGGCCAGATAGAAACAGTCGCCCCGGTGGGCTATGTCGTACACCATGCCCAGTTTGGTTTCATGGTTGGCAGGAGTCAGCAGCATGACGGGTGAGTTGTGGTGGATGTATGCGATGCCGTCGTCCAATGCTGCCCATACGTTGTTGTCTTTGTCACAGAACAAGCCCAGGACTGTGTTGTTGTCCAGACGGTTATCCAGATTGAAGTGCCAGAGGCAATGTCCTTTGCGGTCGATGGCGTATATGCCATTCAAGACTGTACCTATCATGAATATGGAATCATTGGTCATGACGGCGCGGTTCACCCGCTGTTTCTTCAGCTCTGCATCAATGTCTGTTTTCCAGGGGGTGATGTCACCGTTGTAGCGGAACAATCCGTTATTCTCTGTGACCATCAGGAAGCTGTCGTCCCCGTCGGGCAGTAATGCCACTACATTGTCATCGTTCACTTGGCTGCGGGGGAAGAGATGAAGGAAATCCTTGCCGTCGAATTCATAGAAGTCCTCATCAATCATCTGTGTGTAGATATGTCCGTTTTGGGTGTAGAAGTAGAGCGGCTGTTGCTGTCTGTTGCGGAAAGCGTGTACCATCTTCCCGTCGTAGGAGAACCAGGCGCTGAACGACTGGAAGTAGATGCGACCGTCCAGCTCTACAATGTTCCATATCTCGTTGTTCTCCATGGGGAAATTTTTCAGGAATTTGCTCAAAGAATGGTACCGGAGAGTGCCTGCCTCCGAATACTTGAAATAGCCGAATTCCTCGAATGCCCCCACATAGATACGGTCTTCTTTCACATACACCGAACGGACAATATGGTTCCCCGGCACTTTGTGGAGAGTCCAGCGATAACCGTCATATACCAGGAGCCCCTGGCTGTTGCCGAAATACATTTCGCCGTTGCTGCCTTGCGCACATGCCCAGTTCTGATAACCGGCTTCATAGTCTTTGGCAAGATAGTTGGTGACGGCGGGCATGAAGGAAGAAGCCCTGGCCTGGATGAAGAGGATGAACAATAGAAGGCACACTACCCAATACTTGAAAAGCATCGGTCTTATCGTATTTTGTTTCATTTTTTCAGGTTAATCGAAGTGTTTCTTGGAAGCAAAGATACAATAAGTATTCTAAATATTGTGTTTTGATGAGATAAAAAAGGTACTTGAAGCGGTTAGGGAGGATGCTTCTTAATGAATATCCTCCCCTCTTAGTTGTTTGTCTTTTGAAATTTATTATAGGGATTGTGCGGATGATAGGACTCGAACCTACACGCCTCACGGCACCAGATCCTAAGTCTGGCGCGGCTGCCAATTACGCCACATCCGCGGAATAATTCCGATTAGCGGGAGCAAAGATAGAAAGAATTTTCGTTTTGGCAAATTGTTTTGTAGATAAAGTCGTTTTAGAAAGTCACTTTCAGTATTTTTCTTGCTTCCTCAATGATGGTGTCCAAGTCATTGTTCTCATCTTCTTTGCTCATATCCACTTTCTTGTCCGGGTCGATGCCGAACTCGATATGCTGTTTTTGGGCATCGAGGTGCGGGCTGGCAGAAAAGCGTACCCCCCATCCGTTGGGCAGTTCCGAAGAGAATGGCAGGCCCGACCCGCCGCCGGTTTTGTCACCAACCAGGGTGACATTGGGAAAACAGCGCATGGAGTTGACAAAATCATTGGTTGCACTATAGGAATGACGGTTGGTCAGGACAATTACCTTTTTTTGCCAGCGGATACTGTTGGAAGGTTCCACATAAATGGGAGTCGGATCTGAAAAATCGCTATGGCCTTTGCCGGTCTTGTGCTGAATATATCCCGTCAGTACTTTTTCATTCGTGAAGCGTTGTGCCATTCGGGTGGCGTTTGTCAGGTTGCCGCCACCATTGTTGCGCACGTCGATAATCAGGCCGTTACAAGCGGAAAGGTATAACAGAATCTCATCCAGGTTGCCGTTTCCGATGCCGCTGGAGAAATCACCGTAATAGATATATCCTATGTTGTCCTCCAATATGGTATATTTGGCGCCTCCAGCAATGCGGTAGTCTCTTCCCAGGTACTTTTCAATGATACTTTCGTTGAAGTTACGAGGATAATCCAGATACCAGTCCCAGTAGCGCGCCATGTTGGAAGAAGAGTACAAGTTGACATGTCCGTCTTTTAACTCGGCAAGCATGTTACCTAATATTTCAAATAGACCGTCGTAACTCATTCCCGGGGTAATGAGTGGCTGGTACTTGTCATGGATGGCATCCCAGTCTATTTGCTTGTAGTCCAGGAAGCAGTACTGTTCGTCTATTATTTTCCACAAGGCTTCGAAATTGCCTTGTGGGGTATTGTCGAACTCTTCCTCACGAATACATCCGTTCAATAGGGGCAATAACGTGAGTAGGATACTCCAAATTATTAAAATATATCTTCTTTTCATGCACATTATCCTTATCATCTTATCGTTTATCACCTTGTCACTTTTTACTTTCTCTTGTTAGGAAACAGATAGAGTTCCTTTACGAACCCCACCATGAATACGTGCGAGTAAGTATGTGTCTTTATTTCATTTACTTTGGACTGTTGTGCGTCCCATATGTAAGCGAAACGCATCCGGGCACGTCCCACCGGAAAGTCTGCGGTCAGCATTTGTCTCAGAGAGGGCTGGTTGTGCAGGGAGGTGAAGTTCACTACTCCGTCCCAATGTCCTAACGTAAATATCTCGTAGTAGGACTGTCCATAGTTGGGCATGAACATGATACCTGCCAAGGGAAGATTTACCTGATAGCGTAGTGTGATGGGACGGTTCTTGATGCGCAAGTCCCAAATAGCCATTCCCGATGCGGCAAGGTTGATATAGGCACGTGCTTGGGCGGGGTTGTTTCCGTTGCGCAGATTATAGACAAAGCCACCGTTGAAGTCGCCGACTCCTCCGGCAAGCAGTTTGAAATTGCCCGTGATTGGAAAATTATAATGCAGGCCGTAGTTCCAGTTGGCCAGTCCGGAGAATGTATTGTTATTGTCTACTTTGTTGTGTGTATATCCCAAGTCTGCCTGGAAGAAAGTTTGCAGAGACACGTTGCCGTCCATCAACCGTGTCATCCGCATGCTTTCGCGGGAGATACGGAAATCGATTCCCTTATACTCCTGAGGTGAAAGATAAGTGTCGAACACGTTGGTGAAGCCGACACCATACATGGTGGCACGGGTGATAATACGGTTACGGTTGGTGGAGTCAGCCCGTAGCTTCCGGTCGATGCTGCATTGTGCTTCTTGTGCTTTCAGTCCGACACTTCCCAAGAGCAGTCCGCATAGGATTATTATCTTGTATATGTACATATTAAATTATCAATTACAAATTAGTAATCGTTAGCCACTAATACTTTATTTCCGTCCTTCATCAAAAGAGTTTCATCTGTCCTGTCATCTCGTCCAGTATGTCCCCTTCGCTTTTACCGTGGTCGGGGTCCAGAATTTCCGGTTCTTCATCCGTTTCCTGCTCTTCGGTTTTCTGCGAGGGTTCCGGTTGACGGGTAGGCTCCAGCTCGTTGATGGTTTCTATAGTATAGGTGGTCAGGCGCTTACCTTTTGCTTTGAAGCCTTTCACGGCGATGAATTCGTCGGCTTCCACCACCATCGGCTCTCGGAAATTGTCGTGGCCGCCAAACACCACCTCTAAACGCGGGTAGCACTCGTCTGTCAGCAGAATGAGGCTGCTGTTCTTGTTTTCTCCCAAGTAGTTTTGCTTGCGGGCGGTTGCCTCGAAGCAGAAACGCTTGATGTAAGGATAGTTCTGCTGGTCGGCATCGTAGAGTACGGCGGTCCATACTTTGTTCGGATCGTATTTCTCCAATACGCGTATGCCATCGTCATAGTGATTGTTCAAGTCGAAGTTGGTGGCATAGAACTCTCCGCTGTTCTGTACGACAAGGATGGTGTCTTCGCTCTGGAATTCTCCGAGATATTCTCCGCGCCCGTCGTAGTTGAGACGTAGCACATCACGGTCGAACCAGACTTTCCGTCCACCCAGCGTGGAGCCTCCACGTTGTTTCAAGGCTATCTTGTGTACGGGGAGTTTCGTGAGTATATTTCCCATGGCCTGCCGTCCCTTGATATTGATGTTGCTGAAATCCTCCTCGAAGATAATACGGCGTACACGGGGATTGGGTTTCAGGGTTACCTTGATGATTTCAGCTTCTCCATTGGGATTGGCGGTGAAGTAGGTGATACGGGAGTCGGGAGTACCTTGCGTCACATCGTATTCGCGGTCACGCACCACGGAAGTGACGGCAAAACGCTTGATATAGCTTGTCCCCTCCTTGCCGTCACGGTAGCAGACATTGTAGATGGTACGTTTGTCGTTCTTCTTAAAAATGTTGGCATAAAGTATATTCTTGCCCACGAACTTCTTGTCGGCCACCGGTGTGATGATATATTTTCCATCGCGGAAGAAGATAATCACGTCATCTATGGGCGAGCAGTTGCCTATGAATTCGTCTTTCTTCAATCCAGTTCCGATGAAACCCTCTTCGCGGTTGATGTACAGCTTTTCGTTGGCTTCGATGACTTTGGTTGCTTCGATGGTGTCGAAGTTACGCAGTTCCGTGCGGCGGGGGAAGGCTTTGCCGTACTTGTCCTTCAACATACGGAACCAGTCGACGGTATATTCCACGATGTTTGCCAGATGGCAGTCTATCTCCTCTATGTCCTTTCGCATGCGTGCTATCAGTTCCTCTGCCTTGTCGGAGTTGAATTTGAGGATACGTGCCATCTTTATCTCCATCAGCCGGAGGATGTCTTCCTTGGTCACTTCGCGGATAAAAGTCGGGTAGTAGGGAGTCAGGCGCTCATCGATATGTTCGCAGGCGGCATCCATGTTTTTGGCTTGTTCAAACTCCTTATCCTTGTAAATACGTTCTTCAATGAATATCTTTTCGAGTGAAGCGAAATGCAGGCTTTCCAGTATCTCTCCCTTACGGATTTCCAGTTCCTGGCGTAGCAGTGCCAATGTGTTGTCGACTGATTTGCGCAATACATCACTCACGGTGAGGAAGTGGGGCTTTTGGTCGTCGATGACACAGCAGTTGGGAGAGATGCTCACTTCACAGTCGGTGAAGGCATAGAGGGCATCGATGGTCTTGTCGGATGATACACCCGGGGCTAGATGCACTAATATTTCCACACTGCCGGATGTTAGGTCCTCTACCTTACGTATCTTGATTTTTCCTTTTTCGCTGGCCTTTACGATGGAGTCGCATACACTGGCCACCGTTTTCCCGTAAGGAATTTCCTTAATGGCAAGTGTCTTGTTGTCTATCTTTTCTATTTTGGAGCGCACGCGTATCGCACCGCCACGTTCACCGTCGTTGTATTTGGATACATCGATACTGCCTCCCGTCTGGAAGTCGGGGTACAGCTTGAATTCTTCGTTGTGCAGATAGCTGATGGAAGCATCGCACAGCTCATTGAAGTTATGTGGTAATATTTTGGATGACAGGCCTACGGCAATACCTTCCACACCTTGTGCAAGCAGCAGTGGGAATTTTACCGGTAGTGTAACCGGTTCTTTGTTTCGCCCGTCATAAGAGAGTTTCCATTCGGTGGTCTTGGGGTTGAATACCACGTCCAGTGCGAACTTGGAGAGACGTGCTTCGATATAACGGGGGGCAGCGGCGCTGTCACCCGTCAGAATGTTACCCCAGTTTCCCTGGCAATCCACGAGCAAGTCCTTTTGTCCCAGTTGTACCAGAGCATCGCCGATAGAAGCATCACCGTGCGGATGGAACTGCATGGTATGTCCTACGATGTTCGCCACCTTGTTGTAGCGCCCGTCTTCCATGCGGCGCATGGAGTGGAGGATACGCCGCTGTACGGGTTTCAGACCATCCATGATATGGGGTACGGCACGTTCCAATATAACGTATGAGGCGTAGTCCAGAAACCAATTCTGGTACATGCCGCTCAGTTGGTGCTTTATATTGGCATCCTTTGCGTCCGCAGGTTTGTAATCCGAGTGTTCTTCGCTCCCGGCCGGGAGTTCCTTGTCCAAATCATCTTTCGGTGCTTCAAAATCTTCGCTCATATTTGTTCGGGAATTGTCTATTCTATGATATTACTGATTTTTCAGTCGCAGGCAAAAATACAATTTTTGTTCGATAAATGAGAATTTGCGCGGAACTATTGTGCCAAATCCTTCCCATTTTTTAAAACTTCTGCCCGTTAATGGAACCAATCTGTCTCTTTCCCGTTAGCGGAATTATATTGAGGACGTGCTTCCGCCTCTTTGCGGACAGCGATGTTGCTTTTGTCTTTCTTGCCGACAAGTTGGCAAGGTTTTGCCACCACATTGGCAAAGTAACTTGCTGGCTTGTTGTGTGTTGGCTCGAATTGTGCAGCGATATCATCACAAGGGTGAAGAGATACTGGGCAGATTCTGCCGACGGATTCATTATTTTGTGAATTTCCATTCGTCAAATAAGAACTTTCCGTTCCCGAATACGAAGTAAATGTCGTGTTTGCCTTTTATCCGTTTGTCCAACGGCTTTGTCAATGTTTGCCACGTATCGGTATCAAAGGTCAAGGTGGATAGGAGCGGACCGTCTGGACTGTCCATGTGTATTTCGATGGAGCCTTTCCCTTTTATCTTCATCTGTATGGCTTGAGGTGATTGCGGGAATTCCGCACCGCGGACACAGATGGCCTGTCCGCTCTTGTTTCCTACGGCAGACATGTTGCCTGTCTGTCCGGTAGGTTCAAAGGCAACGCCGCGTGTGGCGGCTGTGGTCTCGGCCTGTTGCTGCGCAAACGGGTCGAGAGGCTTGATTTGTGAAACGCCCTTGGCTGTGGCTGTGCCCATGTGGATAGTGAGGTCCTTTTCGTCCACCTCTATTTCTTCCACGCAGATACTGCGGACACCCACTTTGAGGTCGCGGCTGTCCTGCAAGCCCAGTGAGTGGTAGAAGAGATAGTACTTCCCTTGAAATTTTACCAGATGTGTATGGTTGTTGCTGTCGGACATGCCATAGTCGCCGGGATTTTTGAAGTAGTTGTCCCGATAGGTCCAGCTGTCTGTCTCAAGTGGCGTGCGACTCGTCATGTAGCTCATGCAGCACCGGCTCGGCTTGTCTATATCCTTGTGGGGCCATGCATCCCGGTTCTTCCAGTTGGTGTTGTAGGTGTAAATCCAAGTGCCGTTCAGATAGTTCAGTTCGTTTGCTTCAAAGTGGTATGGCGCTTTTATTTCAACTATTTCGCTGTCCAGCGTCTTCATGTCATTTGCCAGCCGCACGATGCGTGCGTCTCCGGGAATGTAGTCGTCGCTGTCGCCCCCGCCAAAGGAGAGCCAGCCGATGCCCTTGTCGTCGATGACTACTCCCGGATCGAAGGGAGCTTTACACTTGCCGAGTCCTGGAGTATTACCGTCTACCACACATTTGCCCAATGGGTCTGTCCAGGGCCCCACGGGGGAAGTGGCAGTCAGCATACCTACACCGGAACCGCTGTTGGAGTAGTACAGATAGAAGTGGGTTTTGCCGTCGGCCTCCTTGCGCGAAGCGATGGAAGGTGCCCACGAAGCCATTCCCCAGGGAGCCAGAGCCTTTACATTGATTACTCCGTGATAAGTCCAGTTCACCATGTCGTCAGAAGAGACCATCGTCAGCGAATGGATGTGCTGATAGGTGTTTTTCCCGTTACGGCCCACTACATCATATTGCTGGTGGTCGTTAGTGCCGTACACATAAATGCGGCCGTCGTGCACCACTGCTGTGGGGTCGGCCATGTATTGGAAGTCGAGAAGGGGATTGGCATTGCCGGTAGAGAACTTGGGCGAGAATTCAAAAGATTCTTCCAAAGCGCTGTCTGTAGAAACCGGAATGTTTTCAGAAGAGGCAATGCTGTCTGCCCGGAAGGGGGCTAAGGGGATGCCTTCCGTTGAAAAAAGGTTGCCTTGAGCAGCGTCACTGAAGCAGTAGCGAATGGAAACCGGGCTTTCGATTCCTTTTACCGGGACAATCAGCTTTCCCCCGTCTATCCTGGCCCGGGCCTCTTGCCATTCCTGGCCGGCTGCGGCCATCATCAGCCCCTCTATCCTTTTCCCGTGTACGGCCAGTCCGTTCTTTATGTCTTTGAAAGAGATTGTCACATGGTTGCCTTTGCGGCAGGCGCTTTCAAAGACCGGGCTTTTATAGGGGCCTGCATATATATGGTATGTATCGTCCAGTGCAAGATTGGCGAGACGTTTGCCTACGCTTCTTTTGTCACGTGGATGGATGTCCTGCACATTGTCCACCAAATCTGACACGGTAATCATCTTGACCTTGTCCAGCATTTCGGGCAACATGGCCTGCTGCTCGCGTAGCAGTGCCGGTCCGTTGTCTTTGGAGTGGTATTGGAAGGGGGCTATCTGGACCAGATAGAATGGGAATTCCTTGTTAAATCCGGTACGCCACGAGCCTATCAGCCGCTGCATCACCCGGGCGTAGGAGCTGGCACGGCCTTGGTTGGCTTCTCCCTGATACCAGATGCATCCGGCAATGCCGTAGGGCATCACGGGATAAATCATGCTGTTGTACAACGTGCCTGTTTCAGCCGGAAACCAAGGATTGGATTCATACGGATAGTCGCACAAGACCGGGTCGCTCATTACGCATTCGCGGGGCGTCCATGTCTCGGCGGTGGTTCCGCCCCATGCGGCTACGATGATTCCTACCGGCACGTCCAGCTCTTCCTGGATGTTGCGGCCGAAGAAGTAGGCCAGGGCACTCGTGCTGCGCATCGTTTCGGGCGTGCACTGTGTCCATTGCGAGAAACAGTTTTCTTGAGGGAACGGGGCGGCTATTCTGGCCACGTGAAAAATTCGGAGATTGGGACAATGGGCATTTGCCGTTTCCTCGTCTCCGTTCTTTATGCCGTGGTTGGCGCTCCATTCCATATTGGATTGTCCGCTGCACAGCCAAACTTCGCCTAGCATGACATCGGTCAAGGTTACTTCTGACGAGCCGCTGAAACGAATCTCATAAGGTCCGCCGGCTTCGCCGGAAGGTACACGGGCTGACCATTTCCCCGTATTATTGACTTGGGTTTTGATTATTTCTCCTTTCATCCATTCGGGGGCGATGGAAATTGTTTCTCCCGGAATACCCCATCCCCAGAAAGTAAGTTCTGAGTTACGTTGTAGCACCATATGGTTGGAAAATATGGCAGGGAGTTGTATCGCTGCTTGCAATTTCAGGATGCCGAGCAGCATAAATAAACTTAAAAGGGTAAGATAATGATGATATTTTTTCATACGAGTATTTATTTCCATAATGCAAATTAATAGCTGTTTTTAGAAACCATTACATTTTAACCGTTACTTTTTTCCCATTATAAGCCACTGCCTTTTTTGCGCCATCAGCAGTTACTATGTTGAATTTCCGTTCTTTCAACATACCGGAAAACTCTCCTTTCCGATTTTCAATAGTGAGCATGCGAGTACGGTCATTCCATTTCATCGTAATGGTGCTGTACATTCCTTTTTCATAATTGTAGTTGTCATTCTCGTCTTCGTAAAGTGTGAATTCGCCGTTACAACCGGGATACACTTTTATCTCCAAGTTGTCCCATGATTTTTCGGTGCTATACTGCACTTCGGGACCTATTGGCAGGATGGAACCTGCTTTCACATAAAGTGGTAAAATGTCAATAGGGGTATCTTTCACGATATATTGTCCGCCGGAGTGTTTCTGATTGGTCCAAAAATCATACCATTCCGTATTTTTAGGCAGATATATTCGCATAGACTTAACGGTACTGAAATCTTCTACACGGATGGTGTCCGAAACTGTTTGGGTATACATGGGTTGGGTTACAGGGCATACCAATAGGGATTTGCCAAACATATACTGATTGTGGATGTTCCACACGTTGCGATCGTGGGCAAAATCCATTGCCAAGGCACGCATGAAGCTGGACTGATTGGCAGTTACCTCCCAGGCAGTTGTGTAGATGTATGGTAACAAACTGTAGCGTAACCGAATGTATTTCTCAATCGCATCGTATATTGGCTCGCCTTTTTTGCCGAATTGATAGATTTCTCTGGGAGCACCTTCCCCATGTGACCGCATCATGGGACAGAATGTACCGAACTGTATCCAACGGGCATAAAGCTCGCGATAATCCGGGTCATCCAGCATCAAGGGATATTGCCATAGGAAGAATCCGCCGATATCGCTGTTCCAATGGGGAATGCCGCATAGTGAGAAGTTTAATCCCGCAGGTATTTGCTTCTCCAAAACTTCCCATGATGCTGTGATATCTCCTGTCCATGTATTGGCACCATAACGTTGCTGGCCGGCAAAGGCTGAGCGGGTAAGGATAAATACGCGTTTATCCGAAGTTACGGCACGCTGGTGGTCGTACACTCCACCTACACTCATTAAAGGGTAGGCATTGCGTACTTTACGGAATGACCCCAAATAGGTGGGCGTGTCAAAATCTTCAGGAATGGGGTGAAAATGGTCGGGTTCGGTAGAGTCCATCCACCAGCCGTCTATACCCACAGAACGTAGGTTCTCGTTCAGGTACTTCCAATAGATGTCGCGTGCTTGCGGATGGTAGGCATCGTACACGCGGGCACCGGATGGATAGTCCATATTGGGAGGCCACTTCTCGGAACCGGATTCGGGCCATGTGCGGAAGTTGAAGAGCATGTTCCCTTTGTCTAACTCGCGATAGGGTTTGGTATGTGGTCCGAAAGCTGACCAAATGGAGATAATAATGTGGGCGTTCATTCCGTGTATGTCTTCCATCATTTTTTTGGGGTCGGAGAATTCTTCGTTCAAAAAATCCATTGCGTTCCACAGGTAGTTGCTTCCCCAGTATCTCCAATCCTGGATAATTCCATCGAGGGGCACACCCAGTTCGCGGTATTTTTGCACTACGCCAACAATCTCTTTTTGGCTTTTGTAGCGTTCACGGCTTTGCCAGAATCCATATGTCCATAATGGAAACATGGGCACTTGTCCTGTGAGGTAGCGCATCTGGGCAACTACTCCATCGGCATTTTCGCCGTACATGAAGTAGTAGTCAATGCAGTCGCCGACTTCAGAAAGGAAGGATGTCTCTTCTTGATTGTCTTTGAAGATGGTTGGCGAATAGTTGTCCCAAAAGAGACCGTAGCCTTTGACGGACTGGAAGAAGGGAATCACATCCTCAAGATTGTCTTGGATAAGGCGTTTGGTCTGGTTACGTTGCGACATTTTGCCGTTTTGCAATTGTCCCAATCCATAAATAGCTTCGTCTTTCTCTAAGGTGAACGATTGATAAACGCTGAAGGTTTTTGTGCCGGCATCGTTGAAATCATCAAAACGTGCGCCTTTATTTTGTTCCTGCAACAGCGATTTTCCATCGGAAGAGGCAAAAGTTATTTGTCCGGTCTCTTCGTTGAGATGGACTGTAAGCTGATGGCTTTTGATAGTCAATATGCCCCCTTTCGAAGAGACGGATAGTTTTACTTTTTCCGGTTGCCCGATGACCGACAAGCTTTCTTTGGTATACTTCCAGCCGTCAGGCGATTTTAAGATTCTCACTGTGACAGGAGAGAAGAAGCTAATATCTATATTTATACCTTGCACAGTGCTTTTAATGCCTTGTGAGGTGCGTTGGTAGGTTTGTGCTCTGCCTTGTTCTGCTATGAAAAATGTCAGCATCAGCAGGACAAATAGTCTTAAAAAAAATCCCTTTTTCATACAATATCAGCAGTTTAACGGTTAGTGATTTTCAGTACCAAAGAAATAGGATTGGGAGTCTTGTCTTTGGGAAGGTCAATAAGCAAGCCTTTGGAAGTTCTTCTGAACTTTGCCTTTCCGCCTCCTAATAATTCTACCTTTTCGATTTCTCCTTTGCAGTAGGGACTGCCGGTAGCCAGTGATTTTATCTGTATTTTTCTGTCTGAGGGCCATTTCATGATATGGGCATACAAGTATTTCCCTTTTTTCACAAACCGGATGTCGGCAGAAGTGTAGGGTGCGTTCTTGCCTTCGTTGAATCCTGCTCCGTCCAAAGGTATTGCTGTTTCTGTGGAGGGACCTTCACCATAAATACACCAGGGACGTGTGTCGAATATTCCTTCTCCGTTCACCTCCATCCAGGCGGCTATGTCTTCCAGAATTTTTTCTTCCTTGTCGTCGATGGTACCGTTTCCTTTCATTGGTACGCTTAGTAATAGGTTGCCATTTTTACTGACGATGTCAATGAGCATGTGGATGACGGTCTCGGCTGATTTATACCAGTTGTCTTCGTAAGCAAAGCGGTTATAGTGCCAAGTACCGAGGCAACTACAGGTTTGCCACGCCTTGTCCTGGCATTCCGATGGAACCCCTTTTTCTACATCCCATACGATGGCCTCTTTATGTTTAGCTTCCAGCTTCTTTCCGAAGACTACGGCATTGAGATTGCCCTTGTGAAGCTTCATGTTTTGGTTATAGTAGTGCGACACGACTTTCAGCCCCGTATCGTTGATGGGCCAGAAGGGGAGTATGCTGTCGTCGAAATAGACCAGGTCGGGATGATATTTGTTTATCATGTCCACTGTGCGGTCGAAGAAGTTGTCGTAGTAGCTCTGCGGGGGGACAGAGGTTCCTTCGGGCCAGTCCCATGCCACCCAAGCATGTCCGCTCAGGGCATGATTCTGTACGTATAGCTCTTGCGGGTCGTAGCCTTCCCACCATTTTCCCTTGCCGTCTTCCTTAGTCACTACGCGGGCATCGTAGGAGATTCCTGCGTATGGGCCTTTCTTGTCGGCTCCTTGTGCAGTTTCATACCATGTCCAAGCATGGGAGGAGTGGATGCTGACACCGAAGGGCAGTTTGTTTTTGCGAGCCGCTTTCTCCCATTCACCCAGTACGTTTCGCTTGGGGCCCATGTTGACGGAGTTCCATGACTGGTATTTACTGTCCCACAAGTCCATGTTGTCGTGATGGTTGCCCATGGCAAAGAAATATCGGGCACCGGTTTTCTTGAAAAGGGCTACCAGCCTCTCCGGGTTCCATTTTTCGGCTTTCCATTCGTTGATTACATCCTTGAAGCCGAATTCCGAAGGATGTCCGTAATGCTCCAAGTGCCACTTGTAGGCAGCACCGCCCTCTTCGTACATGCCACGACCGTACCAGTCGCCGGCTTCGGGTTGGCATTGCGGACCCCAGTGTGCCCATATGCCGAATTTGGCGTTGCGGAACCATTCGGGCACTTCGTATTGGGACAATGACTCCCAGGTAGGTGAGAACTTGCCCGGTTCTGCTTTCTCTTGTTGTGCCAATGCACTGCCCCCTTGCAGGATGCAGGCGGATAGGAGAATTGTTTTAAAGATGTTTCTTTTCATACCTTTATTGTTGTTTACAAAATGTTTATTTCCTTTTTGAATACATTGATGAACGGATTATTCTGTTTTGTCCATATACTCCATGATAAACCCATATCGGTAGGAGCGATTGCCGTCAATGGTGTATGGCTTCATGGTCTGTGCGCCCCATCCGTCGTTTCCACCTACTCCGTGTATGTTGGAGTCGATATTCAGGTTGATGAAGTCGCGTTCGGGCAGTTCGTGCGCATGTTCTTTCCCTTCTAGGTCTTCTTCCCCGTAGGGCCATATACGGAAACATAGGGGTTGCAGGCCTTTGACTTGTATTTTCCATCGCTCACTGTCTCCCAGCATGAACCAGCGTGTATCGCACCGGTTGGCATTGTCTTGCGGTACGATGTAGTTCGTGATAAATTCGTGTATGCCACACTCGTAGACTCCCAGGAAAGCGGAGCTCTTGCGGTCGGGATAGTTCTCGAACTTGCCGCGTCCGTACCAGGCTATCCGATTCAGCGCCGAGGGCATTCTCATGCGCATACCGAATTTGGGCATCAGCGGAATATCTTCCTTTTCAGGCTGATAGGTTGCTTCTACTTGTATGCGGCCTTTGCCGTCCACAGTGTAGCGGAGATGGTAACCGGCTCCTATCCGGGGGAGGGAGAGACTGGCATCCACTATCACCATACCATCGTTTACGGTTGCTTGGTATGCCTTTACGATACGTTTTTGCTCTGCATTTTTCCAAGCGCTCAAACGTTCATTGTAGCCGTTGCGGACCTGAATGTCATTTGCCGGTTTCCAAAAATAGGGTTCCAAGGCACTGTGCAACAACTCTTCTCCCTTGACTCGCCAACTCACCAAAGCACCGGTACCTTTTTCTATGGTGAACAAGGCATCGGCGGCTATAATTTCCACCGCTTCGGGTGTCTCCTTAAACGTGGCCTTCCCGCCGTCATCCTTCAATTGTGGGAATTCATAGTCATGATACGTAAGTTGTTCCTTGGCAACTTTGAAGCCCTTCTCTGCCCACGTCGTGGATTCCTTCAACGTGGCATATACATTGAGGCAAAGTTCCCCACACTTATCCGGTCTTGAAGGTACCTCCAGCAGATTCCCTTCGGACAACTGGAGGTCGCCGCTGCTTACTGCCTTTCCGTTACATATCCACTCATAGCTGTAATCGAACTCATCCAAATCGGAAAACGCATACCCGTTGGTCAATTTGATTTGCCGCGTTCCCTTCTTTTCAAACTTGATGTATTGATATACTTTTTGTACCTCATAGTAGTGGGGGTGAGGCACCCGGTCGGGAGATACCAGCCCGTTAATGCCGGTGGGACCGTCGTTGGGATAGTCCCCGAAATCTCCTCCATACGCCCAGAATTCATCAGGCAGTAATGGGAGTGACGAGGGGCTCTCGCCGAAACTTAACGGTGCACCGTTAAGCTTTTTAGGAATGCCTTGGTCTACCCAGCACCAAATGGCAGCTCCGATAATACTTTCGTCCTTTTCAATCACATCCCAATACTCCTTGAGGTTGCCGATGGAATTTCCCATGGCGTAGGCATACTCTCTCATGAATACGGGGCGGTCGGTTATTTTCTCGCCAAGTTCCTTCAAAGCGTTGGGATGCAGATAAGCTTCGTCATAGACATCGGATACGGTGCGGTCTGTATCGTCGTATATCGGTCTGGTGGGGTCTAAGGCACGGATTGTGTCTGCCATAGCTCGCAAATTGGCACCGCTTCCACCCTCGTTGCCCAATGACCAGAATAGGATGCACGGATGGTTCTTGTCCCTTTCCACCACGGCTACTGCCCGGTCCACATGGGCCAGTGTCCATTGAGGGTTGTCTCCTAATACTTTGTTCCCCAAACCGTAGGCATGACTTTCGTGGTTCGCTTCGTCCATTACGTAGATTCCATACTTGTCACATAGCTCGTACAGCAATGGCAGATGTGGATAGTGGGACGTGCGTATCATGTTGATGTTGGCTTGTTTAATCAGCCGGATATCTCTCTCCATCGTCCGGCTGTCGACAAAGAATCCCATACGGGGATGGAAGTCGTGACGGTTCACTCCTTTCAGCTTGACGGCTTTCCCGTTGACTTTGAAGACGTCTCCCGCGATTTCTATTTTCCGTATGCCCCAATGGTATTCGAACGATTCCAAAAGTTCATTCTTCCTGCGAAGCTTGATGTGGATGTCATATAGATGCGGTTTTTCGGCAGACCATAGTTGAGGCTCCCGGAGCATTTCGGACAGTGTGACGCTCGTTTCAGAAAAGGCCTGAATAGTACCTACGGGAGCCACCATTTTTTTGTCGAGTTTATTTCCTCTGTTGTCTTTCCCCACCAGGTTTATTTCTACGGTCAGGTCTTTTACTTTACGGTCGGTCTGGTTTCTTATCCAAATTTCGGTTCCGAATGTAGCTGAACGCATGTCGTCCGACAAGTCGCTGCTGAACCTATAGTCCCGGATATTTGTCCGGGGACGTACCCATAGCTCTACCGGCCTGAGTATTCCACTAAGCCGCCACATGTCCTGGTCTTCCAGATAACTGCCGTCCGACCACCGATACACTTCCACTGCCAGACGATTGGCTCCGTTCTTCACAAATTCGGTTATGTCAAACTCGGCAGGCGACATCGAATTCTGGCTGTAGCCTACCCGCTCTCCGTTTACCCAGACATACATGGCCGATTTTACTCCTTCAAAGTGAAGGTATAGGCACTTGTCTTTCATATCGGGCGTCACTTCGAACGTGGTGACATAAGAGCCTGTGGGATTTCTGTGCCCGTAACTGTAATATTCGGCGGGAGGCTCGCTTGTCACTCTGGGTGCATCCTTCTGGAAGGGATAGTTTACGTTGGAATAGATAGGTTTCCCATAACCTTGCAATTGCCATGCTCCCGGCACTGTGATGGTATCCCATGTGTCGGTATTGAAATCATTCTTGTAGAAGTCGGCCGGGCGCTTTCCCGGGTCGGCAGACCATTGGAATCGCCACTTGCCGTTCAGGGATATGATTTCTTTGCAATCGACTTTTTGCGAAGGCAATGTCAGTGTGGCATGATACGGCTCTTTGTTGATGCCGACTACAATAGGATTCTCCCAGTCCGGAGCTTCTTGGGCGCCGGCATATAGGGCACTTAGCAATAGAAAGGCAAATATCTTTTTTCTCATTTTTTCTCATGTTTTCTGATGGTCAATAAACTTCCATGATGAGAACTCCCCAGGGGGGCAATGTTACATGGTCTCCTTCTTTTACAGTCTTGCCGGAAATCAGCTCTTTGGATGTCGGATAGTTATGAGTGATTTCTTTACTCTCGCTGCTGTAATTGAAGAAGTAACGGATGGCTTTTCCGGCTTTGTTTATTCCCGAACGCTGTATGATGGGGAACACGTCGCTCTCTGAAGAGATGATACCGGCATGGATGGCTGCCTTTCGCACGATGGCATTCAGCAATTCCTGCGAAGGGTAGGCTCCTATGTAGGTCAGTTTGCCTTTGCCATACTTGTTTTCGGTGACAACGGGCCATTTGCCGAAGAACGGATGCTCTGCATAAGCCAACGGGGTGGCTGTCTCGGGAATCAGGAATTCATACCAGTCGCTTATCTGGTTCTTTCCCTCTAATTGAAAGGGGGTATCCTTTAATGATAAGTCACCGATAGTGGAGAATTCCTGGTAATGGAAGCCGCAGGCTTTGCGTAGCGGCCCGGGAGCCAAGGTGGCCCGAACTGCGGAGTGCTCATTGCAGTAACCGCTTTTGTGCATCATTACCACGTGTCCGCCGGACTGTACGAATTCATCAATGGCTAATAGCAATTGGTCGGTAGCCACATACAAAGGGGGAATGACAAGCATGTCATATCCGCTGAAATCGGTTGTCTTGTCACAAGGGATGATGTCCGTTTCTATGTTTTGGAAATAGAGGGCTTTATGCACCATATCAATGGGATAATTGCTCTTGTAAGTGTAGGGCATGAAGCCGAGAGCATGATAAGAATCATGACTGTAGAGGATAGCTACCCGGTTTTTCTTTTTCAAGTTCACGATGTGGCTGCCTATTCTTTCCAACTCTTTGGCGGTGGTGGTGAATTCCTTGTATATGCGGTTGGGCTGGAGGTCATGGCCCAGCACGCCTCGCCAGTATGTCTCCTGCCCGTAGTGCAGGGTAGACCAGTGCCAGTATTCCACCATATTGGCTCCGGAAGCATAATGTGCGTACACATTCTGCCGCAACTGGTTGTCGTAGGGAGGAAACTGGGTGCGGGCATCCCAGCCGATGCCTTGTGCGTTGGTTTCCATGACGATGTAATTGTTGTCGGCCACGGTGCGCACGAAGTCACCGGCATAAGCGATGCGCTGGCCGTCTTGTTTATCCTGTACATCGTGATAGACATTGATGGCAGGATATTGCATCTGCCTGAAACTTTCCACTTGGTCTATATTATGGAAGTCGGGCATAAAGCAGTGGGTGACAAATTGGTCTTTACGCTTGTATTCATTTACAAGGTCGCACTGCCAATTCAGAAAATCGGCCACTTCCTTCCGGTTATAGCGTTCCCATTCATTCTTGTACGAGGGGCTTGTCACTCCATCGCGCGGATAGAACTCTTCCCAGGTGTTGATGTTCATTCCCCAGTAGTTCATTCCCCATTCCTTGGCAAGCAGATTCAGGTCATTGTTGAATTTCTGTTTGATGTAGTTCCTGAATCCGAAGAAATAGTCTCTGTTGTTTACTCCGCGCGCTTCTGTTTCGTTGTCCACTTGATACCCGATGACTGCCGGATGCTGTGCATATCTTTCCAGCATCTTGCGGATAATCCGTTCGCAATAGAATTGGTAGGTCGGGTTTGTAAAATCCATGTTCTGTCTGATTCCATAATAGGCTTTGTTTCCTTTGGCGTGTTCTGCCAGCACTTCCGGGTGTTTGTATGCCAGCCATGCAGGAATGGAATAGGTGGGAGTTCCCAAGATGACTTTGATTCCTGCTGCATGCATCTTGTCCAGAATGCGGTCCATCCATTCAAATTCAAAATTTCCTTCTTGCGGCTCAAATACTCCCCAGGCAGATTCTCCAACGCGCACTACTGTCAGGCCGGCTCTTTTCATCAGCCGGATATCTTCATCCAGTCGCTCATAGGGCATATATTCATGATAGTAGGCTGCACCATAAAGCACGTTGTCGAATGAATACTGCGCTTTTATTTGTAAAGCGCTTAAAAACAACACTAATAGAATAAAGTAATTTTTGTTTTTCATAATCTTACCAGTCCGATACAATATTTTTATTTCATCATAGGTCTTATGCTGATGGTTCTCCGATATTCCTGCGGCATCGCCTTGTAAGCACCGAATACACCGCGGGCCGTACAGCCGACCCCGGTAGTGGCATAATCGAGATTCAGGGTCATGCCTTTCTGCTTCTGCAATTGGTAGGTATACATCGCTTTCGTCAGATTGTCTGTGCTGTACGGATAAATGTTGAAGTTGAACCATTCGTTCATCTTGAATTGAAGGCCGATGCCTTTGTCCGTGGTCAGTTGCAGCCAGCGTACATCTGTCCGCAATCCGTAATCTTGTGGCATTAGATAGGGCTCGTACATAGCTTGTACGGTAGAGGCATATATCCCCATCGGATAGCCGGTTTTCCGGTCCGGATAGTTCTCTTGCGGTCCTCGGCCGTACCATTTCACTTGGTCGAGCGCATCGCTTACGGTCAGCGTAAGTCCTATGCGAGGAAACCAAAGCGGCATTTTCCCTTCAGGCTTCAATACATGGCGTATCTCTATCGTCCCTTCACTATTGATAATATACTCATAGTGGTTGATGATGCCGTTGTTCTGTACTCCTTCGATGTAGAGGTCTTTTTTCTCTTTTTCTCCTTTGCCCATCAATTCCGCATCAATGATGTGTATATGTACGCCTTCGGTGGTTTCGGACACCGAAAAAGAGAGGGGCTGATGTGTCAGGCGTTCAATCCCTGCAGAATACATTTCTGTGGCTACCGTGTATCCGTAACCTTCTTTCCAGTTGGAGGAGCGGGCGCTGGAGGCATTCCAGTTGTCCAGCTCATTGGCCAGCGGGGCACGCCAAAGATTCAGCCGGAGCGGTGATTCCAGCAGTTCCATATCTTGAACAACCATCGACGTCAGTTGTCCGTCGGTACGGTTGAATACATATTTGAAGCCATCTCCGGAGACAACCAATTCTTTCTCCGAAAGTGAATAGGAAGGTACGCCTTGAGCCTTTTCTTCCGAAGAGCATGGCAGGCTCCAAGGCAGTTCAAGTTCTTCCCATGCCACCTCATGTCCGGCTTTTGCCCACAATTCATCTTTTTTCAGGACGGCATGAAGCATCAGGCGGTATTCTTTGCCGGGAATCAGGGCTGGCTTCTTATAAGGTATGTGCACCAGCTCTTGGCTAAGCGGCGCTGTTGAGAGTGCCAAGTCGCCCGATTGAATAACCTTGTCATCTTCTTTCAATTCCCATCGTATGGCATATCGGGAAGCATTTGTATAATGATTGCGATTCCATAACTCAACGACTCCCTCTGTCACATCCGACATGGAAAAAGAGAGAGGTTGTCCGGTTTTCTTCATTTGCCACATTTCGGGCTGTACGCTACGGTCGGGCCAGATGCTGCCGTACGTACGTGCACCGATGCCGTAACTGTAGAATGTACCATTTTCCGTCTCTTGCTCAAAATCTAGCCACAGAGCGGCTTCTTCCGGGTGAAAAGAGGAAGTCAGTGCCTTGGCGAAAATGCCGACTTCGTCCATTTGAGCATCGCAGATGTAGACCGAAGTCTCTTGGCCGTGTGTTTCTGCATTCCGACCGATGTTGACGGGGTAGGGGAAGTTCCGGATATTGCCCGATGCTTGTGTGGAGGCCTTTTCTGCTCCGTCTATATAGATGGACATTTTCTGTCCGTCGTAGACGCACGTCACTTGATGCCAGTTGTATTCCCAGTCAGTAGGCAAGGAGGCGCATACGGAATGCTTTTTATCAGTATAGATATAAAATTCCAGTTTGTCTTTACCGCGTTGTTGCAGCCCGAACTGATAATTGCCTTTTGTGATGAATGAGCCGCAACTGCTTACCAGTTTCCGGGGGTAGATTCTGCAAGTGAGTGTCAGTTCATTACTGTTCAACTCCACATTGTCTGCACGATAGACCTCTACCCATTGGTCGTGACCGTTCAAGTCCAGCACCGTGTTCTTTCCTTCCTTCACCAAGCGGGCATTTCCCATCAGATGGGCGGGAGTATGGAAGGGCGAAAGGTCGTCCACTTGCCTTATCCGTTCGGTCAGTCCCGGACTTACAAAATCCCAGATGGCCCCTCCTATCAGGCGGGGATGTCGGTAGATGGCTTCCCAATAATCGTCCAGGGCACCGCCGGCATTGCCTGCAACCGATAAGTATTCATCCATAAACGATGGTCGGGAATCCTCTCCTATGCCTACCTGCATTTCCAGTTCCATAGGAGTAGGGTAACGGGGTCCGATAATATCTTCTGCCGGATGGGAGAATGCATTTCCGCCATACATCCAGAAGCGGGTGGGGTCCAGCGATTTCCCTTCTTCAATGGTGTGGGTAATGTTGATACCTTCACCGCTTTCGTTTCCTGCGCTCCAGAACAAGACGCAGGGATGGTTTCTGTCCCGTAACACCATTCTGCGGCATCGCTCGCGATACATCTCTTCGTATTCCGGGAGACTTGAAATCCATTCCGAGGCATGGGCTTCATCGCCCACCTCGTCTATGATATAAAGCCCGTATTCATTGGCCAGTTCCAAATACTTATTCACCGGAGGATAGTGAGAGGTACGTACGGCATTGAAATTAAACTGTTTCAACAATTCAAAATCCTTGCGTATGGTGGCTTCGTCCATGACATGTCCCTCTTCGGGATGCTGCATGTGCGAATTTTGTGCATTGACTTTCAGTGGGATACCGTTAAGATAAAAAACACCGTCTTTGATTTCCGTCTTTTTGAATCCGATGACCGTTTCTATCTTGTCTTTCTGCAGACCGGCCGGATTGGATAATTCCAGACCGAGCGTATAAAGCTCGGGTGTCTCGGCTGTCCATTTCCGGGGTTCTTGTACCAAGGTATGCAACTGTATTGTCTTTTCCGCAGCGTCCATTTCAAATGGAGCTGCGGAAAAGTTACAGATAATCTTGCCGTTTTTATCCTTTAAGTAAGCTTTCAATCCATAATTCTCATTTGGCTTCTTTTGGTAGTCCTTGATTTTTACCTGAATACTTAACTGCGAATCGGTATACGTATTATCAAACTCTGTGATTACTTGCCAGTCGAATATCCTGACAGCAGGTGTGGCGTACAACCATACGTCGTCAAAGATTCCGGCCAGTCGCCAATAATCTTGTCCTTCCAGGTAATAGCCGTCCGAATACTTTAGTACACAGACAGCCAGCGTGTTTTCGCCCGGCTTCAAATAAGGAGTGATGTTGTATTCGGCAGGTTCTTGTGCTCCTTCATTGTAGCCCACTTCATGACCGTTGACCCATACAAAAGAAGCGGATGCCACTTTCTCGAACCTTAAAAATATCTGGTCTTTTGCTGCCCAACTTGCAGGTACCTTGAATGTTCGCCGGTATAGTCCGGTAGGGTTATACTCTTTGGGAGCATGTGGTGGATTCACCCCGAAGGGAGCAGATACATTTCTGAACAGCTTGTCACCATAACCTTGCATTTCCCAGTTTGAGGGAACTTTGATGTCGCCCCATTGCTTATCCGGGAATTCGGGGTTAAAAAAGTGTGCAGGTATCCCTTCCGGTGTATCGCACCAGAAAAACTTCCATGTCCCATTCAGTAGCATGCTCTTTTCGGGCATATGCCAAGCGTGTCCTTCCTCTTGTCCTTTTTCAAATACAGAAGGGTTGTCTATATACCAGAGCATATCCTTAAGGAAGGATTTGTCTTGTGCATAGGATTGCAGGCACAAGGCTACTGAACACAATGGCAGAAACAGTTTTCTCAGATTCATTTTTTTGTAATTCGTGCTGTCCATCCACCGCCGGGTGCCAGTTGTACATTGAGTTTGTCTTTGGCAGTGACGATGCGTACTTCTTTTTTATAGTCGGTAGCTTCACGGTCGGCATTGATGCCGTCGGCAAAGATTTCGGCTTCGTAGTTGCCTTCGCTGAGGAAGGAGAGGTCGATGGTGCAGCTACGCGGAGTCCAGTTGGTCATGCTGCCTACAAACCAAGTGTTTCCTTTGCGGCGTGCTATCGTGATGTATTCGGCTATTTTACCATCAAGAGCAATGGTTTCGTCAAAGGTAGTGGGAACCTTGGCGATGAAGTCGGTGCATTCCTGTTCCTTCATGTATTTGCTAGGACTGTCGGCAAGCATCTGCAAGGGTGCTTCGAAGACGGTGTACATAGCCATCTGGTGTACACGTGTACCTTGACTCATGGGGTGGTCGTTGACGGAGCGGAACAGGGAACGGGTGGCATTTACCATAGCTCCCGGCGTATAGTCCATCGGACCGGCGAGTTGGCGCAGATAGGGGGCGGTAACGTCGTAGCGCGGGAAGTCATGCAAGGGTGCACCGTTCACGATGGGCTCCCACTTGCTGTTTTCCAGTCCTTTCACACCTTCAAAGTTGAGGATGTTGGGATAGGCGCGCTGGATGCCGAAGGGTTTCAGTCCGTGTAGGTCAAGCAACATGTGATGCTTGGCGGCACATGCTGCGAGTTGTTCGGTAGAAGAGATGGCGAGTTGGTCGTCGCGGTCGAAGAAATCAATTTTGAAACCTTTGATTCCCATTTGTGCATAGTGGCTGATAACTTGTTCCACGGCAGGGGAGATGTCGCCTCCTCCCGTAAGATTGCGCCAGCTTGCCCAGAGGATGATACCTACGCCTTTTTTGTTGCCATATGCCACCAGTTCTTCGAGATTGATTTCGGGACTGATGTCTTCCATTAATGATTCCTTTCCGCTCCAACCTTCGTCGATGATGATATACTCCAGCTGGTTTTCGGCGGCAAAGTCGATGTATTTCTTATAGGTGGGCGTATTCATGCCTGCCTTGAAGTCCACGCCGGTCAGGTTACAAGTATTCCACCAGTCCCATGCCACTTTTCCGGGTTTAATCCAGGATGTGTCAGCGATGCGGCATTCGGGTGCGAGGCGTTGCATCATGTCGTTGTTGGCGAGTTGTGTGTCGTGGGTAACAACAAGCACGGCACGCCAAGGATAGGTCTGTTTCCCTGTGGGACGCCCGTTGGGGCAGAAGTAGGGGGCATTGTTGGGCTTGCTGATAACGTCGGCACGTTTGGTAGGGACGAGGTTCAAGCGGTCATAGCCTCCGATGACTGTTTCCTGTGGATAGGGGGCGAATTCTGCCTTCACTCCGTGGGGCATCTGTGGGTTGGCAGTGAGGAACATGCCGGGATAGTTGGACAATCCGGCTTCCATAATGACGGCTTTCTTTCCGTTCTCCAGTTCTACCATCAGCGGAGTAATGGCAAGCGAGTCTTTGTACATGCGAGAGAGGGGGGCCTCATCGTAGTAGGACTCGAAGGAGTAGCAGTAACGCTCGCCGGCGCGATTGTCGTTAATATAGGGCACGAAAGCGTGGTAATCGCGGTCGAAGTTGAACTCGGCAATCTCGTTCTTCACGCAGAAAGGCTTGCGCAGTTCGGAAACAAAACGATAGGCGGCTCCGTCGTCGTAGGCACGGAACTGTATGCTGTAGCCGTTACGGCATTTCAGCGTGAGTTGGTTATAAGTGTCCTTCACACTCGCCTTTTTGTAGAAAGGAGTGGGGAAGGAAGTGTCGACGGAAGTACGGGTAGCTTTGGTCACCTTCACATCTTTGCCGAAGGTGAAAGCAATGGGCTTTCCCTCAGCTTCGGTGCATTGCATGGCAATGTCCGAAGGCAAAAGAACGCTGGTACCGTCGTGGGCAATCGCCCAGTTGAGGTTTTTCCCGGCTTCGATGTTGACAATTAGTTTTCCGTCCGGTGAATTCAGTTGATATTGCTGTGCTTGTGCCGTCAATGCACAAGAAAGCAATAGGCTGGCGAAACAAGTGCTGATTCTGTTCATTTTTATTTGATTATTGATTATGAATATTTGTTTAATTCCGTGGATATTTAACCGGAATAGCCATCATTTCTTCTAAGAAGAGAGGGTCGTCGAACTGGCAAGTCTGTCGGTTGTATTGTCCCCCCGGAGTGTCCCATAGCATTGGGCACATGCCGCGCGAGTAGATGGCTTCGGTTACGGAAACACAGAAGAGTCTTATCACTTCCTTTGTTCTGTTTCTGGAGTCGGCGCAATATTCGCCTATGATGACGGGGATTCCTTTGTCTACGCAATTCTTCTTCAGTAGGTCCATATTGTCGTTCAGTTCCTTGAAGTCAGCTTCCGTTCCCCAGCTTTCCCGGCCTACACCCCAATCGACAACCTCGCCTCCACCCAGTATGGCAAAGTTTGCGGGAGTATAGTAATGCACTGTAAGAGCAAGTCGGTTTGCGGGATCATTCGGCATCTTGAACAAGGGGTCGTAAGCATACTCCAAGTTGGTGTTGTAGATTTCCACCAACAGATGACGTTTGGCGTTGTTGCCGCCACTGTTTCTTACTATGTCGACAAAGAGCTGGTTGAGGTCGTTCACGTATCCCAGTGCCTTTGCCTTGTCGGCTTCACTACCGCCCCACGGAGTCCAAATCTCATCGTATCCGATTTCATTCATTGGCTCGAACAGTAAGTGGTCACCGTACTTTTCGAAGCGTTCACATATCTGTTTCCAGATGGAAGTGAATTTTTCTTTTGCTTTGCTGTCGGTGGGTACTTGTTTAATCCATTCGTTTTCGTGGTGGATATTGATGATAGCCACCATGCCACAGTCGAGGGTCCAGTTTAGGATTTTCTCTACGCGGTCCATCAGGTCAGGATGCACTTTGAAGTCGTCGGACAGCAGATTGCCCCAGCTGACCGGTATGCGCAGAGATGAGTAGCCCGCTTTGGCATATCCTTCAATGATTTCTTGTGTGATAATAGGGCTTCCCCATGCTTGTTCGTAATTGAGAATGTTGCTTGGGTCTATCCAGTCGCCCACGGCATCCAGCGTGTTGCCTAGGTTGATGCCCAGTCCCATTTCGTTAATCAGTTGGTGGGTTGTGAGATTCTCGCGTACAGTGTATTTTTCCGGTTCATCGCTTTGGATATAGGCCGCCTGCTCCACGTTGATTTCTTGTATATGCTCCTTTACGCTGACGGTGATGATGGCGTTGCGCACGTCGGGCGTAGTGTTGGGTTCTACGGTTATGTTATAGATTGCCTGTACGGGAGTGCTGCTTTCCGAGGTTACTTTGCACCATGCTTCCGAACTTTGGAAAGTGGCTGGTTCATTGGGGGTGATACCGAATTTCTTGCTACCACCCGTTTGTTCAAAATGGAAAGAAGTAGGCTCTACGATGATTTTCAGCTCCTTTTTATCGTCAGAGCAAGCTGTCATCAGAAATAGAACCAGGCTGGTTAATAAGGTTTTCTTGAAGATTTGTGTCATGGTATCGGTAAAATTTCGTTTTAATAATTTCGGTGTATTTATTTTTAGACGCTGATTCAATTGAATCAGCGTCTAAGAGTTTAAAAGAAGGTGTCACTTTGTGTAATCCTGTGCCAGAATTTAATTCAAATTATTGTATCTTGACAACTCGGAAATTATCAAAATACATTTCGATGTTGTATGGACCGTTTTCGCTGGGGTTTGTCATCTGGAGTGCCAACTCGTCACCGTCACGTTTTTGGAACTCGCCCCAAGTGGTTTCGTCTACCAGTTCGGAGAGCGGAATGCTGCACTGCATCCATTGGCCTACTTCGGTTTTTCCGGTGAAGTCGCTCACCGGACGATAGTTCGTGTAGTTGTGAGCCTCATTCCCTTTGAGGTAGATGCGGAATACAGGACCTTCGCCATATTCCACTGCCACGAAGCATTCGAACTGCAAAGCCAGTTCGGAAGTCGGTGTATCGGTAGGCAGGAAGGCTGTGTCAATGCCCCATACGGCACCGTTCTGCAATTGGCCCCACCAGTAATTCCATGCTGAAAGTTCCCCTGATATGCTGTAGCATTTACCATCCGAGAAGAAAGGAGCTGCTGTACCGTCGGCAGTGACGGGTACAGCTTGCCCGCCCCAGGAGAACCAACCGATGTTGTCATAGTTCAATACTATATTCTCCAAAGGATAGAAGCCCGGAACTTCGGCAGTACCGCCCATTGTGGTAATGGCGAGTGAGCAAGTGCCTTGCGGTGCACGCGGCATGGTAAAGGTAAGCATATCGTTAGCTTCGCTTACGGTAACAGTAGAGAGATCTACCGAGCGATTGCCCATTGTGATGGAGACGATATCCATAAAATTCTGTCCCAGTACGGTAACTGTGGTACCCGTGATAGGCATCATGGAGCTTACCTTGCTGATACTTGGTGGGAGGGCTGTGCGACGGAAGGGAGTAAATGCGGATGCGGTATAGCACTCCACTACCAGACTGCCTTCATCAATCAGGCCTGCGGGAGCATTGAATGATATTTCGTCAAAGTTCTTGTTTACCGTGTAGTCCGTTACTTCTACCGAAACAGGTGCATTGGTGATGTCGTCCACGGCAGTGGTGAAATAAACGCGCTGAATTTCGTAGAAGTTACCGCCCACGATGCGCAGAGGCGTGCCCGTCTCCACGGGGAAGGTTGTGGCTACACGGGTGATGTAGGGTGCGGGCGAGAGTACATGCATGGAGTACGTGGCAATGCCGTGCGAGGTCTCGATACGCAGTTCGCCTTTCAGTTCGGGGTTGGCACCCGTCAGTTGCAATTCGCCGGGGATAGTGAGGATGAGACTGGTGGAAGTGCCGTAGTTGCTATTGAACGAAACTTCTTGTTCGTTGATGAACACTTTCCGCACATCATTCAGATTTTCGCCGATGACTACAATCATGGTGCCCGGATTTACATCGGTGAACGTACTGTCGGCCTTCTCTGGGTCGACAAGACGGATGTGGTGGATTACGGGAACACCGCCGCCCTCGTCATCGTTGCAGGCGGTGAAAAGGTTGCATGCCAACAGGATGGTGAGCAACACAAAAGGAAAATGTATATATTTCATATTAAAGTCGTTATTTGAGATAATGAATGTATAACTTGGTTTATTCACTGAATTCGTATGCTACCGGTTCTTCGTTCAGTAGCGGATTCTGGATGACATCGCTTTCCGGATAAGGCATCAGGATGTTGCCGTGGTGGATTTCGATGTTCTCGCCCGGTTCCTGCCAATTTTCTATGCCTTCGAGGAAAGTGTCGCCTTCTTTCTTGCCGAAGTGGAGGTAACCGTCTTCGTCTTTCACGATGAGGTCTACTGTGTAGCCGCGGTGTTGGTTCTGGAAGTAATTCAGCATGTAGTCGGGTTTCCAGTGATACCACGATACCATGTCATACCAGTTACAATACTCCATCGAGAACTCTACGCGGCGTTCGCGAATGATGTCTTCGAAGGTTACGCGTTCCTTGCGGGGGATACGTGCACGGTCGCGCACTTGGTTCAATGCTTCCAGGCCGGGACCACCGGCCAGTTCTTCGCTGTTGCCCAGACAAGCTTCGGCATAGGTCAGGTAAACATCGGCAAGGCGTAGGATGTAGGTGTTGAGCGGAGAGTTCATGGACTGGATATAACCGTCGTTGTCGTCGTCCGGACCGCCCGGTACACCTTTTTTAATGCAAGAGGTGGCGCCGTCGTAAGTATAACCACCGTCGGCAATGCAGATGTATGAATAGTATGTACCCGGTGTGCAGAAGGTGGCGTTGCGGCGGATAGTGTCGCCCAACTCATATTGCTGGAGCATATCTATACTTGCCTGATAGCTGCTCCATACGTTTACACCGCCGGTCATCTTGCTGTTGCCGGCGAGGTCGGCAAGCAGAGTGTTGCATACGCCCCAATCACCCAGTGGCACCCACTGCATGGCAATGAGCGATTCGGGATTGTTGTTGTGCTTATACTTGAAGAGGTCTTCATAGTTTTCGTAAAGGCTGATGCCGCTGTTGTTTATCACGTCAGCGGCCAGTTCCTTGGCTTTCTCCAGGTCGGCGTTGTCGCGTGTGCCTCCTTTCCAGCCTGAGCGGGCGAGGTAGACTTTGGCAAGCATGCCTTTTGCACCCCATGCGTTGACACGTCCTTTGGCGGTTGCCACTTCAGGAAGATTCTCGACTGCATAAGTGAGGTCACGAATAACGAGTTCCAGCACATCTTCTTCGCGGTGGAGCGGTTGCATGGGATTGGCAACCACTTTGTCGTTGTCTTCGATGATGATAACCGGTCCCCAGAGGCGAACCATGTAGAAGTAGGCACAAGCACGCATCAGGCGGGCTTCGGCAATGGCTGTGCGCTTGGCACGTTCGCTTACGCTGTTGCTACATTTGGTCTGCACATCACTGATAACTGCATTGGCCATTGTAATGACCGAGTAGAAACCTGTCCATGCATTGGCAAGGTTTTCGCTCAGGGCTGTCACCTTGAAGTTGGTGAACTCGGGAGCTCCCCAGCGACTGAAGTTATCGTTGGCACGGTTACTGCCCAGCGGCACGATGGCGCGGGAGTTGAGGTCGAACCATGCACGGTTGTAAAGCGGTGCAGTGGCTTGTTCGAGTGCATCGTCGGAAGTGTAGTATGTCACATCTACGTAGTTTCCTTCGGGAGCACGTTCCAAAAATGAGTCGCTGCATGCCGTAAGCAGAAGGAGCGATGATATAAGGGTTAGAAATCTGTGTTTCATAACTATATTGAGATTTTAAATGATAAATGATTTGTCTGGCTCATTAGAAATTGAAGTTAAGGCCAAATGTATAGATACGTTGCGAAGGATAGCGCGCATCGTCCACACCACGTAGCAATACATTGTAGTTCAAAGCGCCTATTTCGGGATCGTAGCCTTTGTAGCCTGTGATGGTACAGAGGTTCTGGATGTTGACGTAGAGGCGCAGATGGTCTATCTGCAAACGGCGCAACCATTTCTGTGGGAAGGTGTACCCCAGCGAGATGTTTTTTATGCGGAGGTAGGAAGCGTCTTCAACAAAGCGGTCGGAGATACGGTTGTTGTCGTTGGCGCTACTGGTAGTGATGCGTTGTACTTTGGCTGCATCGGCGTTGGCCACGTAAACATTGGAAAGTACCTCGTCGCCCACTTCGGGGTCGTGCATGGCGATTTGGGCAATGCCGGTAGCTTCTTTCAGCAGGTTGCTGTTACGCATGGGATCGGTGAAGGTGCGGCGAATCAGGTTGATAGCCTTGTTGCCCACCGAGCCGTTCAGGAAGATGTTGAGGTCAAATCCTTTATAAGAAAGGTAGTTGTTGAAGCCGAACGTGAATTTGGGTGCCGGATTGCCGAGGAACGTGCGGTCTTTCTCATCAATTACACCGTTGTTGTCGCGGTCTTCATAGATGTAGTCACCTACCCAGATGCCCGATTTGCCGATGGTCTGGTCTTTCGGGATGGCTACTTGGATGCGGTTGCCCGTTTCGTCGAGCAGGAAGTTGCCGTCGGCACCTTTCTTGTAGAAATCTCCTTCTTCCTTGAACATACCGATTACTTTATAGCCGTAGAACTGCCCGACCGGTTCGCCCACCATGGTGTAGGTCAGTGTTTCCGAACCGTTGATTCCCGAAATAGCGGATGATTCGGAGTAGAGCTTCGTCACTTCGTTGTGGTTGATGGAGAAGGTGAGTCCTGAGGTCCAGGTGAAATCACGTGTCTGGATGTTGTGCGTGTTCAGGGTAAATTCTACACCTTTGTTGGTCATGGCACCGGCATTGACCCACGGTGCACGAATCAGACCGCTTACGTAGGTAGGAAGAGAAGCTTGCATCAGCAGATTGTCCGTTTTCTTGTAATAAGCATCGGCGATGAACTCTATGCGATTGTTGAAGAGGGCGAGGTCGAGTCCTACATTGAAGGAGTTTGTTTCTTCCCACTTCAGTTCACGATTAGGATAGTTGCCTGCATAGAAACCAGTACCCCAGATGGAGGCTGCCGAAGCCATGGTGACGCCGTAGGCATAGGAACCCGCCCATTGGTTACCTACTACACCCCAACCCAGGCGGAGTTTCAGTGAGTTGATGGCTTCCACATCTTTGAGGAAAGCTTCGTTGTTGACTTTCCAAGCCAATGCTACCGAAGGGAACCAACCCCAACGACTTTCTTTGGCAAACGAAGACGAACCGTCGGCACGGAGCGTAGCGGTCAGCAAGTAGCGGTCGTTGTAGTTGTAGTTCAGACGGCCGAAGTATGATTCGATGGCGGATGAACCACGGGAACTGTTGGCTTTTGCTGTTGTGGCATCACCCGCATCCAGTTCGTGTACGGAGTTGAAGAGGAAGTTGGTACGGCTGCCGCTCAGCGACTCGTACTTGTTTTCTTGCGCTTCGTGTCCCAGCATGGCAGAGAGGCCGTGTTTGCCGAAGGTATTATTATAAGTAAAGTAAGTTTTCAATGTCCAGTTGCTTCCGTTGCCGGCTCCACGGCTTGCTGACGACTGCTGCTTGAAGTGCTCGTAGTCGTAGGAGGGGGTAAACTTATAGTCGTTGCTGTAATTGAAGTTGGCGGCATATTCCGTGCGGAATACGAGTCCTTTCCACAGCTTGATGTCGGCAAAGGCGTTGACATAGACTTGTGTGTTGCGACTATAGTTTTCGTTTTGGATAAGGTCGGAGAGGGGGTTGGAGAAGTAAGTTCCATACATGTTCTCCGTCTGCATGCCGAAACTGCCGTCCGGGTTGCGGGCAGGCACTTCGGGGAGCTGGTTTAGGGCATTGTAGATGGCACCCGAACCGTCTACGTTGTTGGTCTGCTGTGTACGGGCTACGGAGGCGCGCAAGCCGGTGGTGAGCCACTTGTTGATGTCGTTGTCCATGTTGACGCGGAAAGAGAAACGCTCAAAGTCCGAACCGAATACAATACCGTCTTGCTGCATGTAGCCGCCGGAGAGCGAGTATTTCATGCTCTTCGAACCTCCGGAGATGTTTATCTGATGGTTGTGCATCGGGGCAGTGCGGAAGATTTCATTCTGCCAGTCGGTACCGCGGCTGAGGAGTGAGGGGTCTTTGAACTCTTCGCGTGCACCGAAGCCGATGGTGGCGGCGCGGAGGTTCTGGTAAACTGCATATTCGGGGAGTGTCAGTGTTTCCAGTTTCTTGGGAAGCTGTTGCAAGGCATAGTAACCTTCGTAGGAGACCTTCGTTTTGCCCTCTTCGCCCTGACGGGTGGTGATGAGTACTACACCGTTGGAGGCGCGGCTACCATAGATGGCTGTGGCCGATGCATCTTTCAATACTTCCATGGAAACGATGTCTGCAGGGTTGATGGAACTGAGCACGCTGCTGTTGCTGGTGTTGTTGCCTGAGATGGCTACACCGTCGATAACGTAGAGCGGTTCGTTGCCGTTCAAGGAGTTGATACCACGGATGCTGACCGAGATACCGCCACCCGGAGTTCCGGAATTCTGGGTCACCTGCACACCGGCGGCACGTCCTTGCAAAGCTTGGTCGAGCGAGGTGACTACGGACTTTTTCAGTTCGTCACCCGTCACGCTGACTACGGAACCGGTCAGGTCACTGCGTTTCATCGTACCGTATCCCACTACTACTACTTCGTCCAGCATCTCATTGTCTTCTTGCAGCAGTATGTCGATGCGGATGGTGCGCTCTACTTTCACCTCTTTGGTGCGGTAGCCGATGTAAGAGACTATCAATGTTTGTCCCAGATTTGCCTGGATGGTGTAACGGCCGTCGATGTCGGTAATGCCGCCCGTATTGGTTTCTTTCACTTTGACGGTGGCTCCTACAAGTGGCTCACCGCCCGATTCTGATTTAACGATACCGGATACTGTTTTGGTTTGTCCATACGTGGAAACAATACCCAAACCTAGTAACACGATAACAAGCAATTGTCTCAATTTTGTCCATTCCCATTGAGAGCATACATTTGCGTGTAACTTCATAATACTTTAATTTAAGATTTAAAAATAACTGTTATTAAAAGCTACTGCAAATATGGAAAGTTATCATAATAGCATAGGTCTATCATGTCTCAAATAACATACCTTTATGTTTCAAGTTATCATTTTAGACTGCGGATGTAATCAGATGGTGATATTCCAAATTCATTCTTGAAGTTTACAGTGAACCTTTTTGGAGAACTGAATCCCACCTCATAGGCAATTTCTGCAATTTGTTTCTGGCTTTCCTTTAGAAGTTGCTTACTGCGCTTCAAACGGATAATCCGGATGAATTCTGCCGGACCTTTACCGGTGATACACATCAGCTTTTTGTAGAGATGGCTACGACTCAACCCCAATTCTGCTCCTAACATTTCCACAGAGAAGTCGGAATCACTCATGCGCTCTTCTACTATTTTGATAGCTTTTTCAATAAATTGTTCGTCTAGTGGAGTGATTGTTATTTCATTAGGTGTCACTTCTATTTTCTGACTGAATTTACGATGGCTTTTTTCTGTCCATTCAATAAATTTCCTGATGCGCAGCTTTAGTAATTTGAAGTCAAAAGGCTTTACGATATAGTCATCGGCTCCTTGCTCAAATCCTTCACTTTTGTATTCTTCTGCCATACGGGCTGTAAGCAATATAACGGGAATGTGGGACCATTGCATGTTTGTTTTGATTTGCCGACATAGCTCTGTTCCATTCATCACTGGCATCATGATGTCGCTTATTACAATATTGACACTGTTTTTTTCTAATATCTTCAATGCCTCTGCTCCATTGTAGGCAACCTGTATGGCGTATTCATCGGACAGGTATTCAGACATGAAACTACAGAAATCCTTGTTGTCGTCCACCAACAAGATGGTATACCGCAATTCTTCCGCATTTGGAACGGGAAGTTCATTCGGAGCTTTGTCATTGTTTAGCAGTTCCGGAAGTAATTCCTCCTTTTCACTGGCATATGTGACGATAGGCAATTTAACGGTAAATACGGAACCTTTAGGAAAATTGTCTGTAACGGAGATTGTTCCTTTGTGTAGATGTACATATTCGTTTGCAATATGCAGGCCGATTCCACTGCCGGTTTTTTCCGAAGTTTGTTGCACCTGATAAAAACGTTCGAAGATATGTTTCTTGTCTTTGTCTATGATACCTTGTCCGTTGTCTGCCACACAGATGCATACATTGTCATCTTCGCGATAAAGATGTACATTGATTTCTCCTTTATCAGGAGTGTATTTGAAGGCATTGGACAACAAGTTGTTCATTACTTTTTTTATTTTAACCGGATCGAAGGACATGTTCAGGTTTTCTACTTCGCACATGAAACAGAAGCTGATGGTATGGTCAAGAGCATACTCTTGAAAAGTACTGCAAATCTCGCGGATAAAGTTGACAATATCTCCCGATTTGTAATGAGCTGTCTCGGCTCCTACATCCAGTTTCCGGAAATCAAGCAGAGAGTTTATCGATGTAAGTAATTGTTGTGCATT
Source organism: Bacteroides sp. 4_1_36 (assembly GCF_003466325.1). Classification (NCBI taxonomy): domain Bacteria; kingdom Pseudomonadati; phylum Bacteroidota; class Bacteroidia; order Bacteroidales; family Bacteroidaceae; genus Bacteroides; species Bacteroides sp. 4_1_36. The sequence goes on along the minus strand of NZ_QSOX01000007.1, from coordinate 79,110 downwards.
TTTATTGATTGTATTTAGTTTTTTGCGTATTCCGTCATCCAGGGTTTCTGACAATAACATTTGTAACGGGCTAATGATAAGCGTCAGTGGTGTACGTAAATCATGGCTTATATTTGTAAAGAACTTTAGCTTCATCTCATTCAGGAGCAACTTTTGTTCTTGCTCCAGTTTTGCTCGTTGTTGCTCCAGTCTTATGTTGTGATGCTTTTTGAATCGGTATATTACATAGGATATTATACCAATGGCAAACAATATGTATAAGATGATAGCAACATTACATAAATATATTGGAGATGAAACGGTTATATTCAACTCACTAGCTTCGTCATTCCATATACCGTCACTGTTACAAGCTTTAATCAATAGTTTGTAATTGCCAGGAGGAAGGGTGGTGAAAGCTATTTTGTTCTCGTTTGTATAGTACCATTGGGTATTTAATCCTTCCAGTTTATAGGCATATCTTATTTTATCAGCATTCAGCAAATCGCCTGCGGCAAATTCGATGGAGATTAAATAATCGTCATATCTGACAGACAATGATGGGGTTCTGCCAAGTACAGTTGTTAATAGTTTACGCCCTTCATATATTGAGTCTACTTCTATATGTTGATTGCCAATGGTCAGATTTGTAAAATACACCTTTGCCAGCGGTCGGCTCTTTTCGGTCAGCTTGTTCGGATTTATAGATGTATAGCCACTGGTGCCTCCCAGCAGTAAATCTCCGCTGGACAATTTACAAGCGGAATGGGAGTTGAAATGATTTTCTGGCAATCCGTCTCTGGTAGAAAGATTCTTGAAAGAAAAGTCTACTCCTTCCTGGGTGTCTGGGGTTACTTCCAATATAGACAATCCGTTACTTGTTGCAAGCCACATGTTACCATGATTGTCTTGGGTTATACTGTTAATGAGATTGTCACACAATCCGTTGTTTACGTCGAACCAGTGTAGTGAATCATTTTTTAAGTCCCAGGCAGTCAATCCTTGTTTATGGGCTAACCACAATATATCTCTGTCGTCCTTGAATACAGTGGAAATGAAGAGCTGCTTGAATGGCTGTGTCTCTTTTCGATTGGCATAAATCATTTCGGGTTTTCTCGTCACGATGTCCATTACACAGAGTCCGTATGTAGTCCCAATATACATTTTGTCTCCATAGTCATAACAGATATTGAGTACATTGATATTATTCCCATCAGGTAGTAGATAACTTGTCGCAGTATTTGCGTCCGGATTAAAACAAACCAAAGTTTCCAGTACATAACCTATCCATAAGTTTCCATATCGGTCTTCCTTCATACTCCATACGCCACTGTATGGCAGTTGGCTGTTCTCTGGAGTAAAATGGCGAATACTGTTGTTCTCATAGCAGAACAATCCGTCTTGATAACTTCCTGCCCAAATCCGTCCTTTATGGTCTTCGAGAAGACTGATGATGGCTATGTCGGGGATGGATAGTTTGCGAATGGCAAATCCTTTTTGCTTTTCTTTTACATAAAGTCCGTTCCCATCTGTTCCCAGCCAAATGTTTCCGGCCTTATCCTCTAAAATGGAGGCTATATCACCACATTCTTTATGCTGGGTATCAATAAATTCATGGAAGCTTTCGTGATAATAAGAAACTCCTTTTTTGAAATTTCCTAACCAAATGACGCCTGAATCATCACGGTAGATTGTATTTATTCTGTTGGAAGCAAGGGATGTGGAAGACATAGGGGTATTCAGGAGGTTGACAAGGTTATCATTTACGTAGTCATAAATGAATACTCCTTTATGGTCCGTTCCTATCCAGACATGTCCGTTCGAGTCATCCAGTATGCTCCTTACCGCATTACTTTTTGTCTCTATTTTAGAATGGAGATTGATTTGGTTCCATTCCGATTTTATGTTTTTCTTATAGAATATTTGTTCATCGGTATATGAATATAGCCAGATGCCTCCATGATAATCAATGTATATGTGCTTTTCGATAATAGAGTTGGAGGGTAAGCTGATGTTATCTACCCGTTTACATTTCTTTGCGTTGTTCTCTAGTTTCAATAAGGTCGAATTCCAAAGAAGATATAGGTTTTCACCATCATCGCTGATACTCAGTTCCGGAGTTTCTTCTGGAAAGTTTTCTATTTTGAATGTTTTAAGGGTTTTATGAGAAAAATTGAAGTAAAAAGCATTTTGGCCTTGCAGTACCCATAAATTGTGTCTTTTGTCAACATGTACTTTGTAGGTACCATTTATCTGGATGCCTATTTTAAGGAGGTATGAGGGAATATCGGTAATGAAGTTGTCTTTGTCTCGGTCGTATATACAATATCTTGCCTCGCTTCCAATCCACAAATTGCCCAAACCGTCTTCCTGTAAGTTCCAGATGTCGTTAGACAATAAAGAATGGATGTCTTTTTCTTTGGGTTGATACACTTTAAAGCTATATCCGTCGTATCGGTTCAATCCATTGGCGGTCCCTATCCATAAAAAGCCTTCACAGTCTTTCAATATGGTTTTTACGTTATTGTTTGAAAGCCCGTTTTCTACTTTCAGATGGCGAAATACATACGGAGTTTGTCCTGCTAACGGCAGATAAGCCAGTAACAGAATAATGAGGGGGAACACTAATTTGTGTAAATAGTTTGTAAAAGACATACTATATAATCTGAAATTGAATTCTCAAAGATAGCAATATCTTATTTAAATAAACGTAAATATGTTGCATTAATAGGTCTGTAATGTTGCATCGCGGTCGTATAAGTCTTAAACATGTCATCCGTTTGTTGTCTTGCGTGTCTTGAAGTGTTTTTCTCATTTATTATTCAACATTTATTTCATACCTTTGCAGGGAAGGACTGGTTCCTGCCAATATGATTAACCTTCTAATACTTTATCGAAAATGAACAGATTCATCATTTTATTTTTATTCTCTTTGGGAATATTGTCAACATGTGTATTTGCCGTAGAGGTGATTCCACTGAATGAAGGATGGAATTTCCACCGGGGTTTTCAGGCACCTGCTTCGGAAATAGTGAAGGTTACTTTGCCTCACACTTGGAATGCGGGCGATGGCATGTTTGGCAATGCCGATTATTATAGGGGATTATGCAATTACAGTCGTAAGTTGTCTGTTCCTGCCCATTATCGGGGCAAACGTTTTTTCTTGAAAGTGATGGCTGCACAGACGGTTGCCGACATTTTTATCGACCATTATTTTGTGATGCAACATAAAGGTGGTTATACGGCATTTGTAGCAGAACTGACTGATTTCTTGGTTCCGGGAAAAGAAAGTGTATTGGAAATTCGTGTCAGCAATGCTCAGACTATGGATATCGCTCCCATTTGCGGTGACTTCAATATGTTTGGCGGGTTGTATCGGGGAGTGGAGCTGCTGGTAACGGAGGATGTCTGCATAGAACCTGCTTATTATGCCTCTTCAGGTGTATTCTTCACTCAGTCCGATGTATCGGAGAAAAAGGCCCATTTGAAAATTGAAGCACTGCTTTCGGCAAGGGAAACTACTGTGACCGGTTGCGAGGTGGAGTTTCAACTATATGACAAGGAAAAGTTGCTTTGCCGTGTTGCCAGTGCAGAGGTGGGTGAGGATAAAAAGGTGGTGATGGACATGGTGCTTGAAAGGCCTCATTTGTGGGATGGAGTGAAGGACCCCTATTTATATAAAGGAGTGGTGATATTGCGTAAGGATGGGAAAGAGATAGACCGCCGCGAAGAAGAGATAGGTTTCCGCTACTTTCATGCCGATGCGGAAAAAGGTTTCTTTCTGAATGGAAAGCCTTATCGTTTGAATGGCGTGAACCGGCATCAGGACAGGGCGGAACGCGCTTCGGCATTTTATCCGCAAGACCATGACGAAGATTTGGACTTGATGCAGGAAATGGGATGCAATGCCGTGCGTCTTTGCCACTATCCGCAAGCCAAATACATGCATCAACAGATGGACAAGCGGGGACTGGTGGCATGGGTTGAGATTCCTTTTGTCAATGTTTATGTGAATAATCCTGCTTATGATGAAAACTTGCGCCTGCAATTGAAGGAACTGATTTTACAGAACTACAATCACCCCTGCATTTTGTTCTGGGGGCTGTTCAATGAGATAAATTCCGGTTGGCTGGACCGTCCTTCGCGTATGGCGGCAGAGCTTCATGCTTTGGCCCGTCAGTTGGACCCGAGCCGTCCCACTATGGGAGCCAGTAATCAGGATGACGACTTCAACGGATTCACCGACCTGATTGCTTTCAACAAGTATTTCGGCTGGTATGGCGACAACATGGATGACATGGGGCGCTGGATAGACCGCGAGCATGCAGCACATCCGGAGCGGAAGATGGGCATCAGCGAGTATGGTGCCGGGGCATGCGTATTCCAGCAGGAGGACTCGCTGAGGCATCCGGAACCGTGGGGGCAATGGCATCCCGAAAACTGGCAGACTTATTATCATGTGGAGAATTGGAAACAGCTTCAGGAACGCGAATTCTTGTGGTGCAACTTCATCTGGTGCATGTTCGACTTTTCGGCGGCAGGCCGTAGGGAGGGATCCATTATGGGACGCAACGATAAGGGGCTGGTGACTTACGACCGGAAAATAAAGAAAGATGCCTTTTACTTTTATAAGGCAAACTGGAATCAAGAAGATAAGTTTGTATATATCGCAGGAAAACGATTGGTAAACAGAACCCGCAAAATCGTTGATGTGCAAGTATTCAGCAATAGCGGAGCTGCCAAATTGTATATCAATGGCAAAGCATATGGGACTGCAAAACCTGATTCCGTAAATGTACTGGAATGGAAAGGCATTGTATTGGATACCGGTGAAAATAGAATTGAAGTCAGGAACAAATATGGAGCGGATTGTTGTGTATGGATATGTCCTTTTTAATTTTCATCAGGCGCGGAATGTATAGGAGAGCCACAGGGAATAATGAACCGTGAAATGCTGTACAGTCTGCGCCTGATAGCTTTAATATGTGATTTTCTGTAAATCCGTATTCGGTCCGTAGACCACCAGTTTCCCGTCTGGTTGGATGTCTATGAGGTCGATGAATACCATTCGTTCGTCACCAGTGGTTTCGGTGCGTCCATGATAGACACAGTAGAGGCGGTTGTGAATATCGATGAGCATACAATGTCCGGTTCCGGTCACGATGCCGCCTTGCTCTGTATCCTTTTGCAGCACTGGATTGTTGGCAGCTTTTGTGAATGGTCCTAAGGGGTTCTGGGAGGTAGCATAACCCACCGCATAATTTTTCCCTCCGAAAAAGTTTGCAGAGTACAGCATATAGTAAAGATTTTTGTGCTTCACGATATACGAACCTTCTGTCCAGCGTCTGTTGACTTCATGTGAAGTCACCGAGCGGTTCTCCCATTCCGCTTGAGGGTCGTCCATTGTCTGGGGCGGGCAAAGCAGTGCTACCGGTTCTCCGATGATACCAGAGAAATCTGGTTTCAGTTCCACGCCGTAAATCCAACTTTCCTCAATCTCGTCAAACCAGCCCTTTTCTTTAGCCCATGCTGAAACTTCGCTTTCAACGGCATGTTTGTAGCAGCAGCGGGAGTAGTAGAGGTAGGTCTTTCCGGAAGCATCGTCAAAGAGTATGTTTGCGTCGATGATAGGATAGCCGGGGTCGAATACCGGTTGGTTGAACAGGTCTTTGAAAGGGCCGGTAGGCTTATCGGCTACGGCTACACCGATACGGAAGTTCTCTTGCTCCTTAGTGGGATTTTCCTTCCAGTTGGCGCTGAACCATAGGTAGTATTTGCCGTCCCGTTCATACACTTCGGGTGCCCAGAAACAGTCGGTGGTCCATGAGTCGGAGGTGCCGCCTTGATAGATGGGACCCTCGTCTGTCCATGTCACCAGGTCATCGGAGGAGTATACTTTAAAACCGTTCGATACTCCGCCCGTTCCGTACATATAGTATTTGCCGTCGGAGGCTTTCAGTAGGAACGGGTCTCCGAAGGCCATGGGCAGGGGATTCTGATATGCTACTTTCTTGTTTCCGCATGATGTTGACAGTAAGGCCAGTAAAAACAGTGTCAATGTGAAAAAAGTGTGTTTCATCTTGTTATAATTTTAATGGTGAAGTAATGAAAAGTGTTTGTATTCGCAAAGTAAACATAATATAGGGAAAGCAGCAAGGAAATTAGATAGAATGCAATCTTTTCATTATTTTTGTGCATCATTCCAAATAATTCTTTGATGGAACAGTCATTTTCGGATATATCGCTATACCACGAGTACCGGTCGGCGAGGGAGACAGAACATTTGGTGTCGCAGAAAACCTGGGATGACCTCAATCTGGATGATTTTTTCGAATGGGCTGACCGTACCTCTTCTTGTGTGGGCCGACAGTACCTCTACGACGTGTTGCATTACAACCGTCTTTCGGAGATTTCGGAACAAGAGGAAGTGATTCGTAAGCTTTCTGCTGACAAGGAGTTGCGTGCAGAAATCCGGTCGGAGTTGCGGAAACTGGATACGCCGGATGCTTATACCATTGCATCGCTATTCTCCATTTCCCATCCCGTGTATTCCCGCCGCTTTTACCGTTTGCTGACTATCTTGCAATTCGCGCCTTTTGTTTTGTTGGGAATAGTTTACATTACGTCTTCGCTTTATGTTCTGGGGATTTTGTGCACATCGGTATTGGTGAACATGGTACTGCACTATCGCAGCAAGGCGCGGATTCAGGGCTATTTCTTTTCCATTCCTCAGTTATGGCAGTTGCTCAGGCAAGCGGAGAAGTTGGCACAGATTCCGTTGTGTGCATCCGTGCATCGGGATATCCAAAAGACTTTGCAGGCATTGCATCCGTTGCGAAAGAAACTTTCCACTTTCCGTTTCAGTATCAGACTGGAGAGCGACATCGCCATTTTCGCTTATTTCTTCACCGAGATAGTGAATGTGTTTTTTCTGCGGGAAGTTATTCCGGTTTCCAAGGCTTTCTTTCTATTGCGGGGTAGACAGGAACAGATTGAAGAGGTTTTCCGCTATTTCGGATTGGTGGATGTGCTTTGCTCTGTTTCCGAACTCCGGGATGGGCTGCCTTATTATGTTTTACCGGAAGCTTGCAGCGAGGGTGAAACGTTTCATGCAGAAGGGCTTTATCATCCGCTTATAGAACGTTGTATCCCTAATGACATTACACTCTGTGGCAAATCTGTCCTTGTTGCCGGCTCCAATATGTCCGGTAAGACAACTTTTATCCGTGCCATCGGACTTAACCTGCTTTCCGCACAAGTGCTCCATACTTGTTTTGCCCGCAGTTTCCGTTTTCCTATGGATACTGCATTATATTCTGCTATCCATCTGGAGGATAGTCTGATGGAAGGAAAAAGTTTCTTTCTGCAGGAGGTGCAAATTGTTCGAGAGATGCTGGAAGCCGGAAAGGAGTGTTGGCGGTTTTTCCTGCTGGACGAGTTGTTCAAGGGGACGAATACGGTGGAACGGATAGCTATAGCCAAAGCTGTGCTGTCTGCTTTGGCGCACAAGAACAGTATTGTGTTTGCTTCCACTCACGATGTCGAACTGGCTTCCTTACTTGAGGACGAATATGAATTGTTTCATTTTTGTGAGTGTGTTGCCGACAATACATTGTCTTTTGATTATAAGTTGAAGCCGGGACCGGTGACGGAACGTAATGCCATCCGGATTATCGAGATGTGCGGCTATCCGCAGGAAGTGGTCAGGGAAGCATATCGGCTGGTTGGAAAGGGTAAAATGTAATATTTAATGTCTTCTTGTAGGTGGAAGTAATGAGGGTAAGTATTTATGCTTGTATCTATTTTCAAGTGTAGAAACGTTCGTATCCTACCGATAGGGAATTGTAATTTTTATGCTTCGGTGCGTCCGTTCAAAAGGTGGAATAAGATAAATTAATACCCTCCGTGTCCTACTTACGATATAAATCCCTATCTTTGTGGCGCTTTTTAGCTGAAAATAAGATTCAAATTAATTTAGATACAACAGAAAATGGCACAAGAAGACGTTTTTAAGAAACTCGTATCACACTGTAAGGAATATGGTTTTGTGTTCCCTTCCAGCGAGATTTATGATGGACTGGGAGCTGTGTATGACTATGGTCAGATGGGTGTGGAACTGAAAAATAACATCAAGCAATACTGGTGGCAGAGTATGGTACTGCTGCACGAAAATATTGTCGGCATCGACTCGGCTATCTTTATGCACCCCACTATCTGGAAAGCCAGCGGACACGTGGACGCTTTCAATGACCCTTTGATTGACAACCGCGATTCCAAGAAACGTTATCGTGCCGATGTGTTGATAGAGGACCAGCTTGCCAAGTACGATGACAAGATAAACAAAGAAGTGGCCAAAGCTGCCAAGCGTTTTGGTGAGGCTTTCGATGAGGCTCAGTTCCGCAGTACCAACGGTCGTGTGCTGGAACACCAGGCCAAGCGTGATGCCCTGCATGAACGCTTTTCCAAGGCTTTGAACGATAATAATCTGGACGAACTCCGTCAGATTATCCTTGACGAAGAAATCGTTTGTCCTATCAGTGGTACAAAGAACTGGACAGAGGTGCGCCAGTTCAACCTGATGTTCTCAACAGAGATGGGTTCCACTGCCGATGGTGCCATGAAGATATACCTTCGCCCGGAAACGGCACAAGGTATCTTCGTAAATTACCTGAATGTACAGAAAACCGGTCGTATGAAGATTCCTTTCGGTATCGCCCAGATTGGTAAGGCTTTCCGTAACGAAATCGTAGCTCGTCAGTTCATCTTCCGTATGCGCGAGTTCGAGCAGATGGAAATGCAGTTCTTCGTGAAGCCGGGTACGGAACTCGACTGGTTCAAGACCTGGAAGGCTACCCGTCTGAAATGGCACAAGGCGCTGGGCTTCGGCGACGACCATTACCGCTACCACGACCACGACAAGCTGGCTCACTACGCCAATGCGGCTACGGACATCGAGTTCCTGATGCCCTTCGGCTTCAAGGAAGTGGAAGGCATCCACAGCCGTACGAATTTCGACTTGTCCCAACATGAGAAGTTCTCCGGCAAGAACATCAAGTATTTCGACCCTGAAACCAACGAAAGCTATACCCCGTACGTCATCGAGACCTCGATTGGTGTAGACCGCATGTTCCTCAGCATCATGTCTGCTTCCTATTGTGAAGAGAAGCTGGAGAATGGTGAAACGCGCGTAGTATTGAAACTTCCCGCTGCCCTGGCTCCGGTGAAGCTGGCTGTGATGCCGTTGGTAAAGAAAGACGGACTGCCCGAAAAGGCACGCGAAATCATCGACAACCTGAAGTTCCACTTCCATTGCCAGTACGACGAGAAAGACTCCATCGGCAAGCGTTACCGCCGTCAGGATGCCATTGGTACTCCGTACTGCGTAACTGTAGACCATCAGACTTTGGAAGACAACTGCGTGACTTTGCGTAACCGTGATACCATGCAGCAAGAACGCGTGGCTATCTCCGAACTGAACAATATCATTGCAGACCGCGTAAGCATCACATCGCTGCTGAAAACGTTGCAATAAATCGGTTATGGAATGGACTGGTGCGTGAACAAACTGAAATAGTAAATAGTAAATAATAAAATAGTAAATGAAAAAGTCCCTTTTGTTTTTGCCTTTCCTGCTGTTGCTGGTGGGTGCTTTTATCTCTTGTGAAGAAGTGGAAGAGGCTGGAAAGTATGATAACTGGAGAGAGCGCGGCGAGGCTTTTGTTGACTCGATAAGAAGGCTGACCGGCGATAACTATGTCGCCACAGCAGAGCAGGCCGATGCTATGGAACTCGGGAAACTGTATGCCATACAGACGACTGCAAGCACTTCTGAAGGCGCTCAGTATGTCTATTGCAAAAAGCTTGTGAAGAATGAGACGGGTGAACGTCCGTTGTATACGGGTTATCATTCAAAGGTGAATGCTTATTATTATGGGACTTATGTGAACGGCGAAGAATTCGACGGTTGCTTTGACGGTTATAGTGCTATTGACCGTGATATACCTATTCCTCCGGTAAAAGAACCTACGGCTTTTGATTCATTCGTGGATTTTGAAGTTTCGGGTGTCGTTGCCGGTTGGACAGCTGCTTTGCAGCTTATGCGGACGGGTGAGCGGTGGATGTTGTATATCCCTTATCAAAGCGGATATGGTATAAATGATTATACTGCTCCTTATTCTACAAATACAATCCCCGGAGGATCTCTGCTGACGTTTGACTTGCAACTGGTTAGCTTTGCCGAATGAAATAAAAGATAAAAGAGGGTGTGTGCCGAAACGCCCCATTAAGCAAATTCCCCCTGCCATAGACATCTATGGCAGGGGGAATTTGCTTAATGGGGGTTGGGTATGTCTTCTTCTGCCTGCTGGTGGTGGCAGACGCTCGGATGCCGGTTCGTTCTATATTTTCTTCTTGATGGCCTTTACCCAAATCCTGTATCCATCCTCGTTCAAATGTAGTCCGTCGCCGGTCAGTTCACTACGCAGTACATTCGTTCCCTTCTCTGTAAACAAGGGGAAGAGGTTGATATAGGCAATGTCTTTTTCTTTGGCAAGTGCTTCTAAGCGGGCATTGACTTCGGGCACCATATCGGTTTTTCCGGTCAGGCTTTTGTACCGGCCGAAACTTTCGTTGAAAGGAAGCAGGCTTTGTAGGTAGAGTTTCGTATCGGGAGATTCTTTCCGAATACGTTCTATTGTCATACGAATCATACTTACAATGCTATCCGACGTCAGATTGTGGGAAATGTCGTTGACTCCGATAAGCAGGAACAGCTTGGCGGGATGTCCGGGGAGTATCTGGTGCAGACGGTCATAGATACCCATCACTTCGTCACCGATAATGCCGCGGTTGCGTACGTTCTTCTTGCCGAGGCGTGCCGACCAGTCACCGCCGCCTTCAGTCAGGCTGTTGCCAAGCATGACGATGTCTTTGCTTGTAATGGCAGGCTCATCCATAAACTGTAGGAAGCGTTTGTAATAGTGGTCTGTATAGGCGTGTGGAACGGGACAGATAGAAGCGGCTACAGCGTTGGCAACCAATGAACGCAGACGAACCACGCTATGCCCGTCTTCCGGATGCACGGCATTGATAAGCAGTATGACGGAAGTGTCATTGTCCGGGTCGATAACGATGGAAGTACCCGTATATCCGGTATGGCTATAGGTGTTCGGGCCGAACAAGTCCCCGTTGTTGGAGGCATATGCTGTGAAGCAGTCCCAGCCGAGAGTGCGTCCCAGGCTGGCAGTGGCGCGTGGCACGGTACGCATGGCTTTTACGCCCAGCGGGCTCAGGATGCGGCGGCCGTTCCATTCGCCTCCGTTCTGCAGGGTTGCGCAGAGCACGGCAATATCTTCGGCACAGGAGAATACTCCGGCGTTGCCGCTGATGCCTCCGTTCATGATACGTGCCAGCGGGTCGTGTACTTGTCCGTAGAGGACTTGCCCGTCAGGTTGTTTTTCGGTTGGCGCGATGGCATTGTGCCAGTCTCCTTTGGTGATACCTGCCCAGTTTGCGTCCGCTGTATTTATCCATTTGCCATTCTTGTCACGTTGGCAGGGCAGATAGTCGGTATGCTCCATGCCGAGTACATCGAATATGTTTTCACGGGCAAAGTCACGCAGGCTCTGGCCGCTTATTGTCTCGATGATATGTTGCAGGGTGATGAAGTTGAGGCAACTGTATTGGAAATCTGTCTGTGGCTTGAAGTCGCGTTTGCAAGTAGCGATATACTCTATGAGACCATCGGGATTGGGAGAACCGTACTGCTTTTCTAGCTCGGCTACCGGTGCATAGGGAGGAAGACCGGAAGTGTGTGTCATCAAATCGGCAATGCGGATTACCTTTTTCTCTTTGCCGTCTTCGCTTTCCCAATTCTTGAAATGGGGTATGTAGAGGCTGACGGGGTCCAGCATACGGAGCTTGCCGCGTTCTGCCAGTATCATCGTACATACGGCGGTCGACATGGATTTGCTGCAAGATGCCATATCAAAGATAGTATTGGCAGTCATAGGCTCCACATTGGGATAAATACGCTTGTTGCCGTAAGCTTTCAGATAGGCCATCTTGCCGTTACGTACTACAGCAAGTACGGCACCGGGAATATCCTTGTTGGAGATGGCTGTTTCAATCGCTTCGTCAGCATACATCAACTTGCGTGAGTCCATTCCCACTTGTTCAGGGGCTACGCGTTGCAAGGGTTGCGCGGTGGCAGCTTGCAGACAAAGAGAAAAGAGAAAAAAATATATTGCTTTCATAATAAAGGAATTTAAGAGTGAGTAATAGCTAAATCCGGTACGCATCCACTGCCTTTTTCACCGAACCGTGCATCAACAGCAGCGCCTTGGCTTTGCCATAGTCCAGTCCGAGTTCCTCTACAATCATACGGGTACCACGGTCCACAAGCTTTTTGTTACTGAGTTGCATATTCACCATTTTGTTGCCTTTCACGCGTCCCAACTGTATCATGACGGAAGTGGTAATCATATTCAGTATCATTTTCTGTCCTGTTCCCGATTTCATGCGTGAGCTTCCCGTCACATATTCAGGCCCTACAATCATTTCGATGGCTACATCTGCCTCTGCTGCCATTGGAGAGTCCGGGTTGCTGGTGATACAGCCGGTCAGTATGCCGTGTTCGCGTGCCTCGTGCATGGCACCAATCACGTAGGGGGTGGTACCGGATGCAGCAATACCGATGACCGTATCCTTATCTGTAATATTGCGTTCCGTCAACTCTTCCCAACCGCGGTGAATGTCATCTTCGGCATTCTCTACCGGATTTCTCAATGCAGTGTCACCACCGGCAATCAAGCCGATAACCAGCGTGGGGGGCATACCGAAAGTCGGTGGAATTTCCGAAGCGTCGAGTACGCCCAGACGTCCACTGGTACCCGCACCCATGTAGAAGATGCGTCCGCCTTGTTTCATGCGGGGTACAATCTGGGTTACCAACTTTTCTATTTGAGGGATTGCCCTCTGTACGGCAAGCGCCACTTTCTGGTCTTCGGTATTGATGTCTTCCAGAATTTCACGGACTGATTTCTTTTCCAAGTCATTGTAGAGCGATGGTTGCTCTGAGATTTTTACGAACATAAGGCTATTTACTATTTGACGATTTACTATTTACTATTTACGATTTGTCACTTTCAGTTGTGATATTTGATGAGTCCTTCCATGGGGCTCTTGATGATTGCACCCAGTTGGATACCCATTTCTTTGGCAGCTTCTGCCAGAACTTCCTTGTAATAGAAGGCTACGGAACCGATGAAATGTACTTTTTGATGCTGATAGTCTTCATATTGCATGACATTGCGTTTAAGGAATGCCTTAAAGCTGTTCAGTACCAGAGCGCGTACACAAGGTTCACCCAGATTCTGTGCAAGAAATGGTGACAAGCTTGCCAGGAAACGGTTGGGGAAAGGTTTACGGTAGACACGGTCGATGATATCAGCAGGTGTCAGGTCGAACTGTTTGAGGAATTTCTCTTTCAGCTCGGGTGTCATCTGATTTTTCAAGATATCGCCTACCAACAGTTTGCCCAAGCAGGCTCCGCTGCCTTCGTCTCCCAAGATGAATCCCAGAGGAGATACATTGGTGACAATGCTTTTTCCGTCATAATAACATGAGTTGGAGCCGGTCCCCATGATGCAGGCAATGCCTGAGTCATGTCCGCAGAGGCCACGTGCGGCAGCCAGCATATCGGTATTGACTTCCACTTCATTTTTCACACTGAGGTGTTTGGTTATGGCACGGTGCACCATACTTATCTTGTCGGGAAATCCGCATCCTGCACCATAAAAGTATACGGCATCCAGTTCACTTGTTTTCAGCTGAGGTAATAGCGCTGTTGCTATTTCATTACTGATCTCCTCTTCCGACTGAAAGAAAGGGTTCGTACCTTTCGTGAATATCTGTTGGAGAAGTACTCCATTCTCTACAACACACCAATCGGTTTTTGTAGAGCCACTGTCTGCTATTAGAATCATATAAAATAGTTTTTAAGGATTAAGGATTAGGGATGATGGATTAAGGATTAGGGTGTTGCATATAATAAAGGTGGTATCATTAAACATTAATCCTTCATCCTTCATCCTTATTCTCATATCTTGATATATATTTTTCGTTTGTACAACTGGTAGCCGATACACCAGTTAATGGCGATAAACAGCAGGGCAAAGGCAAGGGAACCGGCGGTTTCACCGAAAACGGGCATGAGGACTATATTGTATAAGAATCCGTGTATGCTGATGCTGCCGTCTCCCCACGGGAAACTGATACTACCGAAAAGTATGCTAAGTACGCCGCCCAATACATACATGAACAGCGGATTCACACCGAATGCCTCGAAAAACATGCTCCACTTCTTATAGCCTTTCACATCAATAATCCAGATAAGCAATGCCAGAAAACTGGATGCCAGTCCGCAAGTGACGAGTACGTAGGTAGGAGACCATATTTTCTTGTTGATGGGGCAGCCGTAGCTTAGCAGGAAACCGGAGAAAGTAAGGATAACACCTACCAGAAACAGTGTGATAAGCTGCGAATTGAGAAATGAGGCACGGTCTTCCGACTTGTTGCCATCCAGCATCAGCCGCCCTACACAGAAGCCCAGCAACACATGTGCAATGGCAGGAATGGTGCTTAACAAACCTTCGGGATCTATGCCGTTATCCTTGTACATGTGTGCAGGGGTCAGGATGGCACGGTCTACCACGGAAAGAATGTTTGTTTCATTATAGGCGAAACCGTTGCCGCACATCAACAGTATGAAGTAGCCTGTCAATAGGCCGGCTATCAGATAAGGTATATGTTTATGCTTCATGGTTAGTGCAATGATGGAGGCTGCTCCGTAGCAAAGGGCCAGCCGTTGCATGACACCCAGAATACGGATACGGTCGAATGTCCAGACGGAAGCCCATAGCTTCTCTCCGAAACTGAGGTCGTCCGGAGCGGAGGCCCAGTAATAGCAGAAACGCGAGAACCAGCCGATAGCCATGCCTATAAGGAAAATGACGATGGTGCGTTTCAGTATCTTCATGCCGGCGGCGTGGCTGAACTCGAAGTTGTATTTCTTCAGGGAAATGTATGTGGAAATTCCCATGATAAACATGAAGAAGGGAAAGACGAGGTCGGTGGGGGTCAGACCGTTCCACTCTGCATGCCGCAAGGGGGCATAGATATGTCCCCACGAACCGGGGTTGTTTACCATAATCATACCTGCGATGGTGACACCACGGAGAATGTCGAGTGCAAGGATGCGTTTACTTACTTTTGTACTGTTCATTGTAATATTTGTGTGTTAAGTTAATTATCAATCCTAATTATCAGCTGCCTTTGTACATTCGTCTACCAGATAGGCAATGGATACATAGGGGATACCTGAGTTTGTTGTCAATCCGATTTCACAAGTACGGCTGTTAGAGTAGCCTATATTCACTCCGGACGCTTCTATTTGCGGGCGGAGTTTGCGTAGGGCGTACGAGTTCAGCTCAGGATAGGTGAATCCCCGGTCTCCGGCAAAACCGCAGCAACCTACTTCTTCCGGCACGATGACTTTACTGGAGCAAAGGCGTGCAAGGGCTATAATGGTATCTGCCAGTCCCATTTTCCGCATGGAGCAGGTGATGTGGATTGCTACGGGGCGGTTAATAGGTGTGAAAATCAGCTTCTCACGTAAGAATGTATAGATGAATTCTGCAGGTTCATACAGTTTCATCTTCTTGATACATTCGCGCATGCGGTGCAGACAAGGGCTTTGGTCACAGAGGACGGGGTATTTGCCTTGTTCGCTGGCTTCCCAAAGTGCGGCCTCCAGTTCGGCTGTCTTGCGATCGGCAATGTCCAGCATCCCTTTACTTTCCCAAATGGTGCCACAGCAAAGCTTGTCCATATCTTTCGGGAAGATGATTTCGTAACCGGCTTTTTGCAACAAGGACACCATTTTATTTACCAATGACTGCTCTACGGGAGACTTCTTTGCCAGACCCATAGTCTGGTTGATGCAGCTGGGGAAGTAGACGACTTTGTAGTTACGAGTTACAGAGCTACGAGCTACAAGTGCTGCGCTATTATGCTGCATAGTGCTTGTAGCTTGTAACTCCGTAGCTTGTAACTGATAACTTTTCGGCATAGCCGGCGTCCATAGAGGTATGCCTAATGCATTGTGCAGCCCCTTGGTAATGCCGCTCATCGCCTTTGTCCCTAATAGTGAATGTCCGAAGTTGGCTAAGGACAATACGGGACGCAGTGCACTCTTGACACCAGCGAAATGATTGGCGACAAAGTCTCCGGCTCTGTATCCCAGACTGCCTTTGGGTAATGCTTCCTGGCGGATTATATGGGTAAGGTCGCCCGTATTGATACCCATCGGGCACGACATGGAGCAGAGGCCGTCTCCGGCACAAGTCTGGTTGCCGGGATAGCGGTATTGTTTTTCGAGCAGTGCAAGGCGTGTCGGGTCCTCGCCGCTTTGTTTCAGCCGGGATATTTCGCGCTGCAACACGATACGCTGGCGCGAGGAAAGGGTAAAGCCGCAGGAGAGACAGTTGACTTCGCAGAAACCGCACTCGATGCATTTGTCAGCTACGAGTGACGTAGCTTGTCTCTTGTCACTCATCACTAATAAAGGCAGCGGCTTGAAGTTCTTGATATGGCATTGCGGGTCATCATTGAAAATGACACCGGGGTTTAGCAATCCTTGTGGGTCAAACAGCTCTTTGACGGCTTTCATGGCTTTGTAGGCGTCATCTCCCCATTCATGGCAGACAAAGGGAGCCATATTCCGGCCCGTGCCATGCTCGGCTTTTAGGGAACCGTCATATTTATCTACTACTAAGGTCTTGATGTCATTCATCAAGTCTTCGTAGCGTTTCACTTCCGCTTGGGTACTGAAGGACTGGTTGATGATGAAGTGGTAGTTGCCTTCGAGAGCATGGCCGTAGATGCAGGCGTCATTATATCCGTGGCGGGCTATGAGCTGTTGCAGTTCTGCCGTTGCCTCCGGAAGGTCTTCAATGTGGAAGGCGATGTCTTCGATGAGGCAAGTGGTTCCCGGCTGGCGCGTACCTCCCACAGAGGGGAAGATGCCGGAACGGATGGCCCAGTATTTGGAATATTCCTCCGGACGGTCGGTGAAGCGTACCGGAATATAGGTGGTGAAGGCTTGCAGGCAAGCTTCAATGGCAGATATGTTCTGTTGCAGTTCTTCCGGGGTACGGGCTTTGGTTTCGGTCAGCACTGCTGTCAACCCGGTTTCGTCGCCGGGCTCCACGCCGGGGAGGGCAGAGGAGGCAACTTCGCCTTTGTATTTTAGGAATACGGGGTCGTTGACGGAAGAAAGGCTTTTATAGTCTAGCATTTCAGCCCCTTTTACTGTCCATTCGCCGGTTTCGTCGACCAGCTTCTTCATGGCTACCACAGCGCGGCTCGCTTCTTTGATGGTCTTGAAGTAGAGCATAGCGCTGGCCTTGTAGGGATAATCATATTCAGTCTTCATCGTCACTTCCGAAAGGAACGCCAGTGTACCTTCGGAACCTACCATGAGGTGGGCAATGATTTCGAATGGGTCGTCGAAACGGACGAAGGGCAACAGATTGAGCCCGGTTACATTTTTGATGGAATATTTGTAACGGATGCGTTCGGCCAGTTTTTCGTTGGTACGTATTTCATCGCGCAGTTCGCAGATGCGGCGAATGAAGTCACGGTGACTCACTTCGAAGGAGGCGCGGCTGACGGGATTTCCGGTATCCAGCAGGGTACCGTCCATTAGGATGATACGGGCGGAAACAAGCACCTTGTCGCTATTGGCGTGCGTACCGCAGTTCATGCCGGAAGCATTGTTCATGACAATACCGCCTACCATGGCGCTTTTCACCGAGGCGGGGTCCGGTGCAAACTTACGGCCGTAGGGAGCCAACAGTTCGTTCACACGTTGTCCGATGATGCCCGGTTGGAGGGTTATCTGTTCGTAGTCGGCGGATATGCTGTATTTTTCCCAATTCTTACCGGCTACGATGAGGATGGAGTCACTAATGGCTTGGCCCGACAAACTGGTCCCTGCCGCTCGGAAGGTGACGGGCAGCCCGTGGCGGCTCGCCAGTTTCAACAGTTGTGAAACTTCATCTTCGTCTTTCGAACGGATTACAATCTGGGGAATCAGTCGGTAAAAACCGGCATCCGTACCCCAGGCCAGCCGGCGAAGTTCGTCGGTGTAAATCCTTTCCTGCGGAATGAATTGTTTTGCTTCCTGCAGGAAAGCCATGTAACTATGCTCTTTCATGTTCACTTTTTTTTATTGCATCACTTCGCTTCAAAGTGCTCTGTAAACGTGTCTTACGAGGGGGTACATTCAGTCGTATACTGAATATATTTAAGTATACGACTGAATGTGGTTCTGTATACGACTGAAATAGTCTCCGTATCAGGCTCTTTTCCCTTCCTTATTTATCTGTAAATTTATTTATATAAATAATACTTTTTCGACAACTTACGGAAGTCTTCGGCATCTTTATACCAGTAGTCGCGTATGTCCTCCCAACGGTTCCGTTTCGAGAAGCGCTCGCGTATCTGCCGCGAACCGCTTACTTTGTCGAACATGTTGAAACGTCCCTTGTCGGCATGGTCAAACACGGCACGGTCAGGATAGAGGGCGGCGACTTCCTGCATGACCAGGAATTGCAGGTCGCTCAACGGTGCTTTGCCGAAATCCATGATGTGCACTTGCACACCTTGCAGCAACTCGCCTTTGCCTACACTATAGAACGGCTTTAGGTACATCGGTCTGAAGATGACCCCCGGTACGTTCAGACGGTTCAGGTTTCCGGCCAGCTTTTCCGCTTCCATCCATGGTGCGGCAAACATCTGGAACGGAATGGTATACCCCACGCCGATAGACATATATCCTAGTTCGCCCAGAATGCCGCTGACGGGGTAGAAGAATGCAGAATGAGGATGTGGAATGTGTGGAGAGGAGGGAACCCATTGCAGTCCGGTTTGGGTATAATCCATCTTGCGTTTCCAGCCTTTCATCTTCACTATGTGGAGATTACATTGTTCCCCATCCTTCAACATCTTCTCGCCATTGAGCATCAGTGCCAGCTCACCGCAAGTGAGGGCGTAAAGGTACGGAATTTTAAACTGGCTTACAAAAGAAATGCAATCATCTTCAACCAAGTTGCCTTCAATCTTCAATCCGCCTACGGGATTGGGCCGGTCCAGCACAATGAATTCCTTGCCGTTTTCGGCAGCGGCTTCCATGGCCAGTCCCATGGTGCTGATGTAGGTAAAGGAACGGCAACCGATGTCTTGGATATCATACACTAATACATCCACATCTTTCAGCATGTCCGGCGTGGCCTTGCGGGTCTTTCCGTAAAGCGAATAGACGGGCAGTCCGGTAGTCGCGTCTTTGATGTCCGTCACATGGTCGCCTGCGTGCACATCGCCGCGCACGCCGTGTTCGGGGCCGTAGAGTGCCACAAGGTTCACGTTGGGCGCCTCGTGCAGGATGTCAATGGTGGACCTCATCCGGTTGTCCACCCCCGTCGGGTTGGTAATCAATCCTACACGCTTACCTTCCAGGCATCGGAAATTCTGTTCTTTCAGTACCTCGATACCGGTCTTTATTCTGATCTTCTGTGCTTGCATCGCACCTCCGCAAAGGAGGCAGAGCAAGGATATAATAATAGTCCTCTTCATAACCAATCACTAAATATTACTCACAAAACATTAATCATTAACCATTAATCATTTTTTTCCATATTCCGGGTCTATCCTTCTGTCTGCAAAAATGGTGACAACAACCGTGGCGAAACAGCATATCATTACCAACCAGAAGAAGTCCGTATATCCGATAGCCTCCTGGATATATCCCGCAAACATACCTGGTATCATCATGCTTAGTGCCATGAATGCGGTACAGATGGCATAGTGGGATGTTTTGAATTCACCTTCGGAGAAGTACATCATGTAGAGCATGTAGGCCGTGAAACCGAAGCCGTAGCCAAATTGCTCGATGGCGATGGCGGTTGAGATAGCAAACAGATTGTCGGGCTGGGCAATGGCAAGATAGACAAACGTCAGGCATGGCAGAGTCATGCATCCTGCCATCCACCAGATGGATTTTTTCAAGCCAATGCGTGATGCGAACAATCCTCCGAGGATACCGCCCAGGGTGAGGAATATGACTCCGATGGTGCCGTATACGATACCTACTTCTGCTGTCGATAGTTCCAGACCTCCCGATTCTTTGGAGGCAACCAGGAAAGGCATACACATTTTGATGAGGAATGCTTCAGGCAGGCGGTACAGCAACATGAACACGATGGCCAGCAATGCGCCCGGTTTGGTAAAATAGGTGGCGAATGTTCGTCCGAATTCTCTGAATATAGCTCCTGCAGTGGCGGCATCGGCAGCCAGTGTTGACTTATCTGAGGTGGGTTTGGGGACTGCAAAGAGGTGATAGAACGTCACCAGGCTGAACAGAACGGCTGTAACCAGCATCGTGATGGTCCATGACAGCGGAATGTTTTCGGTTCTCAGTTCGATGGCGCCGGCAATGGCTACGAGCACGCCTTGTCCGAAGATAGAGGCGAGCCGGTAAAACGTGCTTCGGATGCCAACGAAGGCTGCCTGGTCACTCTGTTTCAGTGCCAGCATGTAGAAGCCGTCGGCGGCAATGTCGTGTGTGGCAGAGGCAAAAGCCGTGATGATGAACAGCATCAGCGTGATGCTGAACATGCTGATGGGGGTTGTTCCGGCCGCCATAGTCGCCTCGTCCGGCCGTGGAATGGACAGCGTCAGCAGGATGAATGCCACAGACATCAGAATCTGCATGGAAAGGGTCCACCATCTTTTGGTCTTGATGATGTCGACAAACGGGCTCCAGAAGGGTTTGATAGTCCATGGCAGATAGAGCAGGCTTGTGAACAAGGCCATTTCTCCGTTCGGTACGCCCATTTTGGTAAACATCATCACGGAGATGTTGTTTACGATAAAATATGGAATGCCTTGTGCAAAGTACAAGGTGGGTACCCATGCCCATGGCGATATGTTTTTTGTATGGTTCATGATATTGATTTATTGTGTTCTATTCGATTATTCATACAGCTTGTCAATGCTGGCACCTATATAGTAGTGCAACAGTATTGCATCATACTTATACCCTTGCTCGCCCATCACGGCTGCACCTATTTGGCAAAGTCCCACACCATGCCCCCAACCGGCACCGGTGAGGATGAAGCGTCCGGGAATGCCTTCGGCGGACAACTCCTCTTTGTCTACCACGAAGGCAGAGCTGTAGAGGTGTGAAGTGGAGAGCGTGCGGCGGATTTCCAGTTCCTTGCCGATGGTGAGTGTGCGTTTGGTTCCCACAATCTTCAGTTTCCAGAGGCGTCCGCTGGTTCCGCGGGCTATGGGGATAAGGTCGATGATTTGTCCGTAGTCAATGCCTGAACGTTTCAGAATGAGGGCTGAAAGCTCTTCCTGGGTATATTCCACTTTCCAGCGATAGAAGTCCGTAGTCTCCTGGTCATAGTTATTGAGTACCTGCGAGAGGATTTTCTTGTCGGTGGTGTTGCAGAATGCTTCGGGGGAGGTACGAATCCAGCGGTCCGCTTCGACTTCCTGCGTCAAATCGGGCAGTGTGGCGTGCGTTTTGCTGTCTCGTTGTTGGGCAAGATAGGGGTATTTGATGTCTTCCCAGCAGTATTGGAACTCCTCGAAAGCACCGCCGCAGCATTTGGAGAAACGGGCGTCGCAAATCTTACCATCAGATGTCAGTACCTGGCCGCGGGTAGCGGAGATGGCTTGTTTCACAATATCGGTAGAGGCACGTGTAATGCCCTGGTAGCGTTGACAATGGTCGTCGGCGCATACATCGAAACGTGTGTGGTCTTCTCGGTCGTACCAGCGAATCAGCTCTTCGTCGGTCTGCGTAAAGGCCGAGTAGTTAGCTTGGGCTTCGGTGATTTCCTTATTCTTTTGTATTTGTGCCAGTAGCCAGCTTCGGGAGATGACAGCGTGTGCCTTGAGCAGCTCTAGAGAAGCGGTGGCACTCATCTCGGAGGAGATGACGCTGGTCAGATAATCTTCTACATGGATGACGTTGATGCCGGTGAGCTTTCCATTCTCAACGATGATTTTGAGAGCACCCAGAAAACGCTGGTCTTCCTTGCGCTCCCAATGGAAATTGATGCCGATGGTAACGTCCAATAGTTCGAAGGCATCGGTCTGCTCGTGTTGCGGTTCAAACAGCAGTTCGTCATACCGGCGTCCATTCCAGAGAATCTTGCCTTCGTCGTAGGTCACTACCTGCTTGCCGCTGACTTCCGTTCCGTCCATGCGATACGGATTCAGCAAAACGAATTCTATCTGCGGTTCAAACAGAATGCCTACTTGTACTTTGGGCTCTTTCATAATGGTATTTCTTTAAAATTAGAGTTCTTGGATTTCAGAAGTCATATTTTTTCCCTGATACGCTGCCGTACCTTGTGGAAATCTGTGGCAGAGAGGCATACTTCACTTAATATCTGCGCCACGTCTTCCGCAGTGATTTTCAAGAAATCCTTTTCTACGGGGGTGATAAAGACACCTCCCAAGTCGACGGATGCCGGGCTGCTCAACAGATTGGCTTCTCCTTCGGCAGTATAGCAGGCGGGGCGGTGTTTCTCGCGCGGGAAGACAAAGACCACCCAACGGTCGGCCTCGTATAGGACCAGTACGTTCATCATCGGCTCGTCTTCTTCGGGTTTCACGTCCAGAGAACGGTAAATGATGTCGAACAAGTCTGCCGCGTCCTCTTTGGAGGTGGATTCAATCACAAGTGTGGCACGGGGAGCGTCGTCAAGATACCACAGTGCTGCTTTCCTATAATCGGCTATTTTCCCGGCAGTCTGTCCGCGCCAGTCCTTTTCAATAGGCATGAACCCTTTGTTTCCTGCCTGGAAATGAGCATGGTCGGGGGCGGAAGCACCACATTTGGGACCGTTGTAGAAGATGGTGTAATCCGTCAGCGCCTCGGCCAGCTCCAGCATGTCGGTGAAGCGGGTGGCTATGCGTTGAGGGGTATGTGCCAGTTCCGGTACTGTCAGGTGGCGGGGGAAGATGGGGAACGGATTCACCAGAATATTGTAGTGTCCTCCGAACGGGATACCTTTCTGTACCGGCGGCAAATTGGCCGGGCACAGAAAGCATTTCCGTTCCAGGATGGACTTGGCATCCACTTTGGCACCGGAGGAAACGATGCGTGCGGGGTTGAACTGTACCTTATAAAGTATCCCGTTTACATTCAGCTCTTTCACCCGCACACCGGAGAGGGCGGCATAGTTGTTGCGTGCCGTCTCCCAGGATGCCAATTGTCCAGTCAGAAGATGGTGTATCGTTTGATTCATATCACTTGTTTTTGTTCATCGCTATGCGTGCCTGAAGTTCCCAGGTACGGATGCGGTCTTTGTAGAGGTTGTGTCCGTTCATTTTCACGATGTCCAGTGAGGCATCGGAGTTGTCGTCCCAGCGGCGGCAGAGGTAGACCACGTCGTACACGCGTCCTATCTGGTACTGGCGGGAGAAGTTCAGTCCCAGTGCATAGTCTTCGCCATAGCTGGTATTGGGTACTTTCACTTCGCGCAGTACCGGGGTATAGAAGGCGCGCGGGGCACCCAGACCGTTGATGCGGAGGGCGTTGTTGCGTCCGTTTGCCGGAGTCCATTCCTTGTGGTCGATGATGCCCGGAGCAATCATGTTCATGTTGAAGTCCGTCATCATATAGGTGCCTACCACCATGGCGCAGTTCTGTTCGTAGAAGGCGCGTACCATGATGGCGAGTGTGTTTTCGTCTTTGTATACGTCATCGCTGTCCAGCTGCACGGCAAACTTGCCACACTTGGGGTGGTGTACACCTACATTCCAGCAACCGCCGATACCGAGGTCGTTGCGTTCGGGGACGATATGGATGAGGCGTTCGTCGTCCTTGAATTCGTCGATGGCCTCCGTTGTGCCGTCTGTGGAGTGGTTGTCGATGATGATAAGATTATATTTGAAGTCTGTCTTCTGCATCAGTACCGACTTGATGGCATCGCGGATGGTACGGATACGGTTGCGCACCGGAATGATGACGGAGGCCTCATATTCGAAGTTACCGGCAGAGAACTCAATCTTCTTGAACTCCGGTGCCAGATATCCCCCGATTTCTTTCAGATGTTCGGTACATGCCTGCTCCATCTCAATCTGGCGGTCACGGTTTTTGGGGTCTACATAGTCGAAAATCTTTTCGCCGCTCTTGCGGGTATCGTTTTCCACCTCGCTGTATAAGTATTCGTTGATATGTACCAAGTCTGAATGTTGGCTCAATTTCAAGCGCAGGTCGTAAAGTCCGGCGAAGTTGTAGTCAGACTTCATGTGTCCGGCGGCTTCCTTTAGTTTTTCGGTGTTGAAAAGGAGCAGGGAGCCAAAGTTGAAGTCATCCCTCAAGGAACCGAATTGGTAGTCGATTACCGGAGCGTTGCTCTGCTTGCCGTCTGCTATTTGGTAGTGGTCGGCATATACCATACCGGCGCTTGAATCTTCAAGGATGTGTATCATACGTTCCAGTGCAAACATACCCATTTCGAGCGTAGTCTCTTTGGTATAAAGCAATGTGTATTCTCCCTTGGCTGCATTAGCAATAGCTTTGAGAGTTGCACTGCTGTAGGGCATGTCAACAAACAATATTTCGCAGTCCGGGAGCGATTCCAGAGTGGCATCGGTCGTGATTAACCGGATTTCTTCTATAAGTCCTGTCGCCTGTAGGCTATTCACTGTTTTTTCTACTTGTTCTTTTCCTGCGTAGGGAAGAAAGCAACTGATTTTATTCATGATATATCTTTTAATTTTTAATTCTCAATTTTTAATTCTCAGAAGTCCCACTTCCCCGCTGGTTGCCGTGAATAGAACTTCGTGGCCGTTCAACGGAACTACGGTACTGATGAGTGAATTTCCTATTTTATGTTTCCACAGTACTTTGCCTGTTTTTCCTTCCAGTGCGAAGATAAGTCCTTCTTTGGTACTGCCAAACATTACCCCCTCTTTTTCCACTTGCATGGAGGGGGCATGCTCATAACCGAAACCTACATTGGTTGCCCACAACTCCCGCGGAGTATCTCCTTGAGCTGCATAGCAAACAATGCTGTCGTTCATCGTTTTGCTATAGATACGTTCACCGTCTTCGGAAAGTCCGATGGTCTCGCGCACCATGGACTGGAAGGTGCGCCACACGGTATTGCCCGTATGGATGTCTATAGCGGTCATGGCGCGTTGCGGGTCGGTAATGAATACTTTACCGTCGGCAGCTACCGGCCATACGGCGGCAGGAGAGAAGTGCATGCGGGTCAGTCCGCCCGTCCATTTCCACAACTCACGTCCGTCAGTCTTGTTCAAGGCATACAGTGTATTGTCCCATGCGCCGAAGATGACCTTGTCTTCCGTCACCAACGGCTTGGTTTCGATGTAGCCCTTCACGCCGGTGTAGGTCCAGATTACTTTTCCTGTATGGATGTCTGTGGCGCGGAAAGTGGCATCACTGGCACCGATGTAGGCGGTACCGTCTGCGATGGTCACGGCTCCGAGTACCGGTTCGGCAGCTCTTACCGTCCAGAGCAGGTTGCCGTCTTTGGCATTCAATCCGTAGATGTGGCGGTCGGCAGACCCGAATACAACGATACCTTCGCTTACGGCCGGAGTACCGACAATACGTTTGCCGGATTCAAAGCTCCATAGCTTTTTGCCGTTTTTCAGGGCGTAGGCTGTCAGCCGTCCCATATCGTCTCCTACGAACACTTTATCTTTTTCTACGGCGGGCGAGCAGTAAATGCCTGCACCCGTCTGTACCATCCATTGTTCCTTTACTTTCAGATATTCCTTGTTGACCGAGAAGTCGGGATATTTCTCCGCTTTTCCATTGCGGTCGTAATATTGCCCGGCCAGCGAGAAGGCAGCCCATTGCTTCTTAGGCTCGCCGATACGTTGCGTGTATACACGGATGGAGTCTTTGGTTACTTCGTAAATGCCATAACCCGGTTTTCCTTCTTTGTCGCGCAGGTTGCTGCGCATCAGTACGCCCGGAATGCCGTCATAACGTAAATCCCGGTTGCTGTGATAATGCCCGCCGATAAACAGGCGCACGTTGTAAGGGCGGACGGCATCCGTCACCTCATACCAGTTGTCCACATCCCCGTCCATTAGCGGGTAGTGGGTGACAAGTATCACCGGTTTGTCTTTGCCATTTTTCTCCATTTCCTCCGTCATCCAACGGATATCTTGCGGCACTACATGCCCGTAGGCCATACGCATCAGCGGACCGGAGTTGAAGCCGAGGAAAAGGAATCCCTTATGCTCGAACTCGAAGCGTTCGCCGCCAAAGATTTCTCCGAAAGCGGTGCAGCCGGAGTCGCTCCATTTCGTTTCATGGTTGCCAAGGGCTACGTGGTAGGGTACTTTCAGCAAGTCAAGGCACGATTTCACTTTTTCCATGGTGGCACGGTCGCCTTCTTCGGTCAGGTCGCCCGTCACCAGGACAAAGTCGATACTGTCGGTGGCATTAATCTGTGCCACGGAACGCAGCAGGTCCTCTGTGGGATTCGGATTGTTCGGGGTCAGATGAATGTCCGTCAGTTGGGCAAAACGGAATGTCCCTTGCTGTGCCTGCATCCCCAGGGGGAGCAGGCAAGCCATCAGGACGATTATTAACAGTCTTCTGTTCATAGATGATGATTGGTTGATATTACTTGTTGTCGTTGAAGAATGTCAGTACAGCATTCATGAATGCCTCTCTTTCAGAATCAGTACGTATGGATTCAAAAGGGAATCCCAATACAACAGTCTTGTAGTCGCCTTGGTAGGCCACACCGGTACTCAGGTTGTTTTCAGAATACCGCATCACAGTGTGCGCATCTTTGGTTGCCGGTTCAATGGCGTCCGGTGATTCCACCACATACGAATCGGCATTCAGCTCATTGTGATAGGTATAGTTTCCTGAAAGGGCGGGGAACGGAGAAGCTACGCTTTTCACCTTACCCATTGTAGCCGCTTGTCCCACACGCCACTTATATTTCAGTACTTCCATCGCAAATTTCTTGTCGGCTTCGTCGGCGGTTGCAAGGCGGTTGTCCCATAAATCCGTTCCTACAAAAGCGCCCGAAACAAAGATATTTCCACCTTGCTTACAATAAGCCGCAATAGCCTCCTGCATCGGTTTGCTGAAAGTCTTGAACTCCAACGGTTTTACGCCTCCCCGTCCCATCTTGGTCTGGCATTGCTTCCCAAGTATCAAGTCCACATACCTATACTCCCTCATATCCACCGGAATATTCTTCTCTCCCTTTCCTACGGGGGAGAGACTTTCATTACTAACCGATACAAACGAATATCCCGCTTTCAGGATAGCGGCACCATGTATGGCAGGATAATCGAACGTATTTCCTGCGATGACTTGGGTCTCGTAATTTCCATAACTGTCGCCGAAACCGGAGGCGTTGTCGTCCATCCAGGGAATGGAACGGCGGTATTCCTTCATCTTGCCAATGTAGCTGATGTCATGGATATAGGGGACCCCGTGGTCCTGCTCATCCAGAAATCCGGCAAGGAGGGTGTCGGCGGGGGCGGGGGCCGTAAAGTCGGCAGGGGCACTGATGCGGTCGAATCCGTTTATCACCAATACGGTACCTTTGGAATTGAACGCCCGTCCGGCGGAAAGAATTTCGGAAGGGAAACTCTCGCCGCCCTTGTTGACAGCGGTAACCTTGTAGCTGCATACCATGCCGGCGGGGAGCGTGGTTCGGTAACTGTTGCCGTCCACCAATACTCCGTTGTCGAAATCCCCGTCGCCGATACGGGTATAAACAATGTATTTCTCTGCTACGGCAGTTGGTTCCAACGCATCCGCTACGGGTTGCCAGGTCAGTTCCACTTCGTTCTCGCTGGTCATGCGCAAGGCCATGTGGTCTACCGGTAACGGTTGCACTACATAATCCATGTTGTATTGTGAGCAGAGGAACTGAAGCATACCTTTGTAGATGGCGCGGCTTACGGTGAAACGGAAACGCGGGTCCAGTCCGTAGCGCATGTCTGCAAAGTTTTGATGGGAAAGTAGTTCGAGTAGCATGGTAGGTACGCGGGGTACACGGGCCTCATAGTAGGATTGGTTCCATTTGCCCCGGCGTGTCCATTGGGGTTCGTAGAGGGTACGCACGTCACGCACGATGTTGGACTGAATCAAGTCTGTCAGGTCGTGGCTCAAGTAGCGGGATGCTCCGTTGGCGAATTTCTCATTGTAGGCGTTGGTATAGTAGATGCCGAGTGTCCCGATGATGGAATCGTTCAGTGTAGTTCCTGCATCGGAGTGGAAGGCAAAGGCCATGTTGACAGGGATGTTCAGCCCTTTTTCCGTCGGGTTCACGGCAGAGCCTCCGGAAAGGTAGTTCACCCAGATACCACGGCATTTATAGTCGTCGGTATAGTCATTCTTGCCGTTGCTTTCTGAATATACGCTGTCCGGTATGCCTGCCCATTGCAGCCAGTAGCGGGCGGCTTCGCAGAAACGGGGATAACCGCTGACTTCTCCCCGAGCTATGTTCCCCATGCCGCCGCCTATCTTCACGGCGTCGGCAGTGATGATTCTTCCTACTTTGGAGGAAAGGTTGCTCAGAACGACTTTGCATTCATTGTTCCGGCCGGCATTGAAGCCGAAGGTGCCGAGGTAAATCCAGGTGCCGCCTCCCATTTGCTGGTTTACCTTGAACTGCGTGGTGCCGCCTTTGTGATAGACGGTGTAAAGGGCATCGTCCGCGCTGTTTGGCAAGGTTTGGTAAGAGACGTATACGGCGTATTGTCCGGTCGAAGGGATTTCGGGAATCCATTCGGCGGTGCTTGCGTTTCCTTTCTTGATGGTTTCTATGGCGCGGTAGGTGCCTTCCTTGAAAGGATTCTCAAAGTCTATGTATTGGGGGCGCAGGTGGGCGAAGCCTTGTCCTTCTCCCTGACTCCAGAGCTTGTCACCGGAATTTTCTGTATAGACGGAACGGCCGGTCAGGCAACCGTCATTGTCTACGATGACTTCTGCCGTCTGGCAATCGCGTTCGCGGGGAAGCAGCACATTGGCACCGGCATTTTCCAACATCGGTACGAGGAAGGGCAATACGTAGCTCTGGGTGTAGAGGTCTTCCACTGTCTGGAAGATACGCGCACGCTGCCATTCCCAGCGGTCGAGTTTTGATTCGTAGTACCAGCCGTGGCTTTGCCATAGGGCGATATGCCGGTTATGCAAGCCGTTGGTGGGGGTGTAGGGGGAGGAAACTTCGGTAACCAGAGGCTTGGAAGTGACGGGGCTGAATGTCTTCGTCTTTTTGTCTTTTTTACTGCGCAGGGCTTGGGGAACCAGTTCTTCGATACTGCGCTTGTTGGTACGGATTTGCAGCTTGTATTTGGCAAACTCCGCCGGCAGCAGGGCGCTTACGCCTTGGTAGATTTCGGCCACATTGTCCTCACGGAAAGGAATATAGGCACAGTTCATGTTGGCAAACAGTTGCAGTGTATTTCCTTCCACAGCCACTGAGTCGATGCTGATACGTCCTACGGAAACTTCTTTTCGTGCGGTGGTATCCAAGAATTTCCCGATTGCCTGGCGGACATCCGTCGGAAGTCCTTGCGCGCCTCCCGCGTGGGGGAAGAGGGAGGCGGCAAGCAGACTAAGTAAAAACTGACGTCTTACATTCATAGATGATGTATTAAGTTAATTGTTCTTTTTATCTTTCTTAATCAATAGACAGAGACCGATGAAAGTGAACAGTGCATTGAAAATCAGCAATTCGTAGCTGAATTGATAACCTCCGAACCAGGCTTCGGAATTCTTCTGCAGAATGAAGCAGAGAACCGGGGAGGCGATGGCAACTAACGGGATGTACTTGTCACGCACTTGTTGTTTCATGAAAATGCCGAAAGCAAACAGACCCAGGATAGGACCGTAGGTATAGCTTGCCAGGATATATACAGCATCGATGACACTGGTGTTGTTCAGAAGATTGAATACGAAAATGGTGATTCCCATGACAACCGCCATGCCGATGTGCACTTTCTTGCGCATCTTCACAACCGTCTCTTCCGATTTGCCTTTCGTTCCCAGAATGTCTACGGTGAAGGAAGTGGTCAGCGCGGTGAGTGCCGAGCCTGCGGCTGAATAGGCAGAAGAAATCAGGCCGATGATGAACAGTATGCCCACAATGGCAGGGAAATAGTTGCCGGTGGCAATCAGCGGGAACAGTTCGTCACTCTTCTCCACCGCAATCTGCTGGTTGGCGGCAAAGATGTAGAGCAGCACGCCCAGCATCAGGAAAAGCAGGATGACGAAGAACTGCGAAATGACACTGGTAATCATGTTCTTCTGTGAGTCCTTGAAGTTCTTGCAGCTCAGGTTGCGCTGCATCATGTCTTGATCCAGCCCGGTCATGGCAATCATGGTGAAGGCACCGGCGAGGAACTGCTTGAAGAAGTACTGCTTGCTGTTCACATCGTCGAAGAAGAAGATGCGGGACATGTCACTGTCGGCAATGGTGCTTACCATACCGGTAAATGACAGATTGAGGTCGGAAGCGATATACCAGATGCAGAGTACGACCGACACCACCAAGCAGAATGTCTTCAGAGAGTCTGTCCAGATAAGAGACTTTACGCCACCCTGGAAAGTGTACAACCAGACCAGTGCCACCGTGATGGCCACGTTCAGTAGGAAAGGCAGTCCGAAAGGTTCGAATACCAGCAGTTGCAACGTCAGGCATACGAGGAACAGACGGACAGCGGCACCGAGCATTTTGGAGATGAAGAAGAACCAGGCACCCGTGCGGTAGGAAGACATGCCGAAACGGTTCTCCAGATATTCGTAGATGGATACCAGGTTCATTTTGTAGAATAGCGGTACCAGCAGATAGGCTATGATGAGCTGTCCGGCAATGAAGCCCAACACCATTTGCAGATAGCCGAAGCTGCTGGCGGCAACCATGCCGGGTACGGATACATAGGTCACACCTGAAATGGCGGAACCGACCATGGCGAACGCCACGACATACCAGGATGACTTGCGGTTACCCACAAAGAAGCCGGCGTTGTCTGCCTTCCTTCCTGCAATATAGGATACCGTGAACAGTATCGCGAAGTAGGCGGCTATGGTGATGATTACGGATAGTGGAGTCATAATGTTTATTTACAATTTGTTCATTTACAATTTACAATTTGCCATGCGGCGTTTCTTTAGTATAAACTGTTTTATCTTCCCATTTACTTCTGAATTGTACATTTCCTGAAATTGTACATTGTAAATAGTGAATTGTACATCCCTTTATTCTTCGTAGAGCAGATAGGGCTTGCGCTGTACCTTGAATTTCTCCACGTCGTCTTTCCATCTTGCCTTGATTTCTTCGGCGCTCTTTCCTTCCTTTATCATTTTGCGCACGTAGTCGGTGCCTATCAACAGCTCGAAGAAGGAACGGAAGAAATGGTCGTCCATGTTCAGATTCCGGTAAGCGTCTATCACGTAACTCAAGTCAATACCGCGTTTCCAGATTTCCTCGTCGCTCATGTTGCTCAGGTTCACGCCGTGGCAAAGCTTGCCCAGCTGGGGCGGATTCTTGGCTCCGGGAACACTGCGCGGGGTGAAGCTGTAGCTGTAGCCCGTCATGTTGGGATGCCCGTAGACCTGGAAGGGGAGGTCGGTTCCTCTTCCCAGACTGACCGGAGTGGCCTCGAAATAGCAGGTCGAGGGGTACAGATAGATGGACTTCATGTTCGGCAGATTGGGGGACGGGGGAATCGGCAGCTTGTATAGGGTCCGGTGCGTATAGTTCTTGCAGGGAATGACGGTCAGGTCGCAAGTGCGTGACGCCGGCAACCAGCGTTCGCCGTTTACCATCAGGCCCAGTTCGCCCAGCGTCATGCCGTGCACCACGGGAATCGGCAGCCAACCTACACCGGATTTATATTTCATGTCCAGTATCGGGCCGTCCACGTAGTGTCCGTTCGGATTGGGGCGGTCCAGTATCAGCACCTTGCGGTTGTATTCTGCACAAGCGTCCATCAGCCGGCACATAGAGGCATAATAAGTATAGAATCTCAGGCCTACATCCTGGATGTCTACCACAAGGATATCGAACTTGCGCATGGATGCTTCGCTTGGTTTTCCGGATTTCCCGTCGTACAGCGAGAGGATAGGTACTCCGGTCTTCTTGTCTACCGAGCTGGACACGTGTTCGCCTGCGTCGGCATCTCCTCTGAAACCGTGTTCAGGGGAGAAAATGGCTACTACATTGAACTTGTTTTCCAGCAGAATGTCCAGCAGATGCTTGTCTCCTATCATTCCAGTATGATTGGAGAATATGGCAATTCGTTTATCTTTTAGGATTGGAAAATACTCGGAAGTCTGTTCATCACCTAAAATAACTCGTTCTTCTTGTGCCCGGCACAGTAAAGAACTACATAGCACAAAGGCTAAAAGCAGCAGTTTCTTCATAATAGTATTATTAAGGAGGACGTTGTTTGCAACAAAGATACGTTTTATTTTAATATCAAAAACACTTATTTGGGTATTTTTAGTATTATCAATCATAATTTGCAAATAGTCAACTGTTCACCTTATTAAATAATGGTTGAACTGCATCAGCTGCGTACGGAAATACTTTTTATAAAAAGAGTGAGGGCCAAGTTTGCCCTCACTTTGGTACAATCGGTGGGAGTGCCGGTTCATTCTTCTATTCTTACCAGATGATAAAGTGTTCCCCGGTTCGATTTCTTGTTGAGGATGTCCAGCTTGCGGAGCGTGCGCCCGAAAGCTGCTATCCGGTTGATGGCCAACTTATCCCTCGTTTTCTGTTGCAGGTCGTTGAAAATCTGCATGGCTGTGAGCCATTCGCCTTCTTCGCTCTCCTCCGCGCCACGGAAATGGCAAAGGAAAAGTTCTTCCAATGGGTCTACCCGCTCGAATTCCCGGTTGTACTCCTTTACGATTGCTTCGTCAGTGTCGTCCAGCCAGTAGCGTTCACCCTTCATGATGTCGTGCATGGCTTGGGCATAGAGCTGGCGATAATTGATAGTGACGTTTGTCTGGATAGGGCCGGTCACTTCGATGCAAATGAAACGGCGGCTTCCCGACGGGTCGGTCAGCAGGTCTTTCAGATTGCTGGTCCCGATGAAGGAGGCATAGCGGCGCATTTCCTGAATAGTGGTACCGTAGGGCTTTCGCAGGTTGGCAACCGGTTTTTGCAGGAGGTGCTTCAAGAAGCCTTGCTGATTGGCGTTTATCTGGTCGAATTCGTCGATGTTAATCAGAAAAAAGCGGCCAAGGCTGCGCTCCGCTTCCTGCTTGCTCTTGAAGTCGATACTGTCGGTGTAGCCGAAACGCAGTTCCGGTGGCAATAGGATACGGCAGAAAGTACTTTTGCGGTAACCTTGCGGACCTACGAGCAGGGGCGAGGTATTGTTGCCGTGCTGTTTGTCGATTCCCCGCCAATGTGCCACCATGCCAAGAAACCACCGGTAGAACAGTTCCCTCCAGTGGGGATTGTGGCAGGGCACGAGGTCGGCCAATGCGCGGATGCGGTCTTTGCCGTCCCAGCGTCCGGTGTTATAGAGATATTCTTCGATGGGGTTGTATAGCGGCACGTAGTCCGAAGACAGGAAGCGGGTGATGTCGCGGTCCCACACACGTACTCCCTCTTTCAGTGCCTTCATGGCGATGCTGCTGCGTACGCGCTGGTCGGCAGGTTGGAAGTAGAAGTGGATGGAGTCGCGCTGCCGGTATTCCAAGTCGCCAAGCACGGTGTTGTAGCGGAATTCGTAGCGGCGTTTCATGAACTCCTCCAGCCGGAAAGCAGTTTCCTGGTCTTTGTTCAGGCTGCTGCGGGTGCCGAAGCCTTTCAATTCCCCGTAAAGGTTATGCAGCGTCAGGCGTACAAGGGGTTCGTCTGCCTCCCGGTAGTAGTGCATCAGTGTCTGGCGCACCGCTTCTTCTTCAGGAATGCCGGCTTTGAAGCAATGTTCGGCAAGGCGGGACAGCAGCGGGCGCAGGTCGTCGCCCCGTCGCCAGTTGTCCAAATCGCGGAAGGCGCGGTCGAGGGCGGCCTCGAAGAGCAGGTTGCATGTGTCCGCCACTTCGTAGCCGGGAGTCATTCTCAGCAACGGATTGCTTTCCTGCTGTTTCCGTTGGCGGTAGTTGTCTTCCGAGGGCAGGGCGCAGGGCTGTTCCAGGCAGAAGGCCACGGCGGTGGGGCTATAATAGGGCTGTTCGTCCACGGTCATCCGGCAGCTTTGTAGGAGTGAAGGAGCCTGGAGGGTGATGGGGAAAGGGAGAAGGGGTTGGTAGCACTTCACTGCCAGGCGGTAGGCGTGGGCGTGGAATAAGGCGATATCGTCTTCATTCTTTGGAAGCCCTCCGTCGGGCAGGGTGAAGCGTACCCATATTTTGGCGCTTCGTCCGCTGGAGCCACAGAAGGCGGCAAAGGTTTGCGGCAGCAGGGCGGCTTGTTGTTTCACCAGTTCGGCTTCGGCCACCCCGGCCAGATTGTTTACTTCCAGTAGTACCAGCCCGTTGTAGGTCTTTATCCGGTGTTCTCCTGCTTTGGTGCGGGTCATTTCTACGGCGGGATAGAGACGCGGCAGTCTGTCGATATGCTCATATCGGGCGTTGGTCCCTTTCAAATGCGGGATGATGCTACGCAGCTCCGTAATGTATCCGGTCTTGTTCTCTGTTTTCAGCTTTTCCATCAACATGTCCGTTTCTTGTGTGCTGACGGCCTCTTTTCCGCTTTCGCGTTCCTCTCTGATCAGTGTGATTTTCATTCTTTATCGTGTATGTAATATTCTTGTAAAGATACGCCGGGAAAGGGGGGGATACAAGCTTTTCAAGGATTATTTTCCGATTGGCTTCTTTTTTGGGATGGAATGTCTATATGTTTCTTTTATAAAAGGTGTTCGTTTCTTTGCTTATCCCCATAGTTTTGTCTACTTTTACACCAGAGTTTATGAACAGTCCACTAAAATGGTCTTTCTTGTTCATATTAGTGAACGGAGCAGCTCACTACAGTGAACGGTTCTGCTCACGGGCTGGGCTGTGATATAACCTTTGTACTTCAACAGACTGCGTACGTACTTCGCACGTGTTCCGTGCAGTGCTTTATCGTATAATGTAACCCTTTAACGCAGTTTGAACTATGGCTATTTTGTTTGATTGGTACGAGAATCCGGACTCGTACGACAAATCTCCGGAAGATAAAATCCTTCATCCCCGTCTCCGCCTAAATGGGAGCAGGTCTACCGATGAATTGCGGCGGGACATCCAGGCACGTTGCTCATTGACAGAAACCGATGTGACGGCTGTGCTCGATGCTGTGTCGCACGTCATGGGCAGGGAACTTGCCGAAGGAAGGCAGGTGCATCTCGACGGCATCGGCTACTTTCGCGTGTCGCTCACCACGACCGAACGGGTAGTGGCTGCTACCAAGCGTAAGTTGACGAAGGTGAAGATGGCGGGTGTGAAATTTCGTGCCGACCAGAAACTGAAAAATGAAATTGGTACCATCAAGGCAAAGGCTTTGAAGGCAAACGAGCATTCGGCTAAACTGACGGATAAAGAGATAGACCGTCGGCTGACCAACTATTTCGCCACTCGCCCTTTTATGACACGGAATGACTTTCAAAGCGTTTGCGGCATGATGCGTACTACTGCCATGCGGCATATCCGTCGGCTGCGCACCGAAGGAAAGTTGAAGAATGAGGGAACAATGCTGCAACCGATTTATGTACCCGTTTCAGGATATTACGGTAAGAATGAGTGACTTATAACTTTGAACGAAGAAATCTTGTGGTGAGGGCAAATTTTGCCCTCACTTTTTAAATTTGCTCTCACCCACCTCTTGAATGCCGATGAATAGGGCGATGCGTGCGAAAGGTGAGGGTGGTGAGGGTGGATGTGTGAAATTTAGTTTAGTTTGATGGGCGGCTGAATATGGGTATTCCCATACGGTGTATATGTTCCAAAAGGTCGGCATTCTTTAATTTGCCATAGATGGAAAGGTCTACGCTGTAAGGCAAAAGCAGGTCGTCTATTTCATCGGAAAGGCTGCTTAAAGTATTATACGTAAGTCTGTCTCCCATCAGCGTGATGTCTATGTCGGAAAAAGGCTTGAAATTTCCTTTGGCTCGTGAGCCGTACGAAACAGCCTGCTCTATTTCTTCATGTTTCCGGAAGAGATTGCATAGCTTTTCCAGTTCATTGTCGGTCAATCCGTACATAGCTCAATCGAATAAGGATGGTGTATTCAAGGATTGCATTTTCTCTTCAGAGACTACATCGTTGTCATGATTGTGCGATGTCAGATTTCGGGCTTCTATAGTCTCCGTCCATTGCTTGTCATCAATCAATCCCATTTCAAGGGCTTTGCGTATGGCATCACGGGAGCTGCGGATGTCGGTATACCCCTGATATTCTGCATAGTCCTTCATCACTTTCCAGGCCAGTTCGTGGGTATATTCAAAACGCTGTATCCATCGTATGTCTTGCTGTACCATGATAGCTGTCTGTTTTTAAGTAAGCAAATATAAGCTTCTTTTGTGTAACGAGCAAATGGATGGGGGCTTTTTCGTGAAAGCTGTCTGGGGCTATTTTGGAGAAAGGCTGTTTTTAGGTGTGGAATAAGTTCCTGAATTTGTTGAGCCGATGTCGAAATAGTTATATATGTATGTTCTGGTTCCACATGCATTTATGAAATCAACCGTTACGCAAACTCGTTCAATTTCATGACTGTTCCGACTGCTGAAAGTAGTGAAATAATATCCTTGCATGTCTACCTCCCAATCGCAGTCAACACTCCAATGAAAATCATGCGCACCTTCAGGAATAGGATTCAATCCGCATTCACCTCCGCTTTGTGACAGATAGCCATATATAATGTCATGGTCATTTTCTTGTATTCCTGATACATTGAAAGTAATTGGTTTGGAAAACTGAACAGTGTATTCCTTTGTGTGTACTATTGCGGTTAAGGTCGTATAAATGGAACTGCCTCCGGGTGTCCCTAAATTATTCAGGGTGATAGCAGGTGATGCCTGATTTAATTGCGAATATAAATCGTTGCCAACAATCCAATCCACTGTTGCTTTTGTGGGAAAATTCTTGATACTGAATGTCCCGTTGTCACAGATTACGTCAGGGCCAATCAGTTGCATTGATGTCTTAGATACACTCAAAGGTAGCTCATTGGTAAAATTATCGGTTTGATTTTTATATTTGTAGCTCACTTTGACACTTGCGTTACCGGGTTGTGTCGGTACGATTGTTACCGTAGAGCTGTTCTGACCACTTACTATCTTAATATTCTTCCCGGTCCAATAAAATGTATGTGCCTTGCTGTCATTGATGGAATATATGTATTCTTTATATTGTTCAATATTTCTGTAGCCATCTATTTGAGGACCCATATTGGGAAAACTGATATTGCTTTTCCGAGCCATGAAATACTCTTTTGCTCCGATAGAATTTATGTAGAAATCATGGACTTCTACTCCGACATCGCTGTTCTTGAAGGCTTGCTTTGATTTCAAATTTATTTGGAATCTACTTTGTGTGACAGATGCACTTTGAGAGACTTCAGCGAATAGATTTTTATCGTAAGTCCACTTTATGCCCGTATCTTTGTTTATGGAATAATTGCACCAAAGTGTTATCGTATCTCCCAATTCAAATGTTGAAGGGGCATTGATTGGCATAGGTTTCATTTTGACATTGATGTTTCTTAGATCTGCGGTAAGTTCGATTGTACTTTTTTCAGGACGTACCATCAGGGTAGAATTACTACCTGCTTTAGTCCATAATACATTTATTGGAAAATGGTTTTTTCCTGCTGGAATTTGGGTTACCCATGTACTCTCGAATCGTTCTTGGTAGTTTGTTTTGAATCGTGCTTCTCCACCGACTGCTGAAATTCTTATACCTACAGATTGTTTTTGTATAGGAATACTTAAATCATAAGTGTAGTAACCATCACTAACATAGGGGTTCATTTCGCCCGTAATAGTACCGCTTATGTAGGAAGCACGTGTTGTGACATCAGAATAGAAATCCTTATCTTGTAACTCGTCTGTTTGTTCTTCTTTGTTGCAACTACTATTGATGAAGCAGATTAGTAGTACGAAAAATATGTTCTTCTTTTTCATGATATGTTTCTTGTTAGTATGTTATGAACGAAGGGAAAGTATATGATATTGATTTATGGTTCCTTTTAGAAGGTGCTATTCGTGTTTCTATACACCTTTTAAAGGGAATAACAAAAGCGTCCATACATTTGTATTTAGATACATGGAATGTATGAACGCTTTAATTAAATCCAAACGAGGTACAGCGCGATATGCTGTTTTTAGTTGATTAC
Source organism: Bacteroides sp. 4_1_36 (assembly GCF_003466325.1). Taxonomy (NCBI): domain Bacteria; kingdom Pseudomonadati; phylum Bacteroidota; class Bacteroidia; order Bacteroidales; family Bacteroidaceae; genus Bacteroides; species Bacteroides sp. 4_1_36. The sequence goes on along the minus strand of NZ_QSOX01000007.1, from coordinate 40,699 downwards.
CAACCCGGATTCTGCTTCATGTTTTTATTCAGGGTCAACTGTGTAGTTGGAATCGGGTAGAAATAATGTTTGGCTTCATAAGTACGGATTTGTGCATCGGAGGCATCTATATATCCGTTCTTGGTCGCTTCTTCACAGTCAGGCACATTGCTTACGTTGGCGCCCAACATGGTGTTCGGGTACTTGGTTGAATCCAATTTGTCGAGCTGGTGCCAACGGATTAAATCCCAATATCGGTACCAGTTATCCATAATCAGTTCGCAACGGCGACAGCGGCGTATCTCCCAAATCAGATTGCTTACTCCCATATTATTGGCAGGATCGGCATCTGGAGTAGTTGTCATAGCCGGCAGGCCGGCACGAGCTTGAAGCTTGTTTATGGAGTTGTTGAGATCGTCTTGTGTGAGAGAACCCATTTCGGCTTTGGCTTCTGCAAAGTTCAGATAAATAACTGAAATCCAATAGAGCGGGCAGTCGGTGTATTGGTAGCCGATGTTGTTTCGGTCGCTTACACTCAATTCTTCGGGGTTATCATACTTGGCGATGCCATAACCGGTCGATGTGGTGAAGGCTGCTACACCGGCACGGCTGTAGGCGTGGCCTCTGAAAGAAAGTACCGGGTCAAGAATTTCGGACAGGCGCTTGTCGCGTACGGCCAAAACCTCTCTTATAGAGTAATTTTTGTCTGCATCCAATACGGCTGCATCGTCCTTGTTTTTCGAGGTTGTTGCCAACGGTTTTCCATCAAGGAAAAGGAAACTGTCGAATGCGTCCTTTGAAATGCCGTGCGTACCACTTGTGTTGATTGTGTAGTCAATGGTGGAGTGCCTTAGCGAACTTTGTGCATAAGGCTTGTAGAAAATCATTTCCGGATTGCTTGCCAGGCTGACAGAATTATAGTTGGCTTTGTAACTGTTACTTAGAGAGTAGTTTTTGGCCATAAGATATTCGCAGGCTGATACACATTCTTGCAAGTATTTGTTGGCGCGGCTCTCATCAGCGGCTTTGCCATTCTCGGCTTGAGTGCGATATTTGCAGTATGTACCTTCATATAAGGTGATGTCTGCTTTCATGGCATATGCCATGTCGGTGCTGAAACGTTGCCGATTGCTGTTTGCGGTAATGTGTTCGCACGCATAATTGATGTCTGCCAGCACATGGTCCATCACTTCATCCCGGTCGGTGCGTGGTCCGTAGAGGGCTTCGTTGTCGGCTGGGTCGATAACTTTGTCTATCCATTGCACATCGCCGTACATACGGACCAACTGATAGTATTCCCACGCACGGTTCATGCGTGCAAGACCTTCATAGTGGGCCTTTGTTGCTTCATCAAGAGAGGAAGACTGTACACCGGCAATGATATAGTTGGCGCGTCGGATTTCTGTGAAAGGGGCTGACCAGTTTGTGGAAGATGCGACCACGTTAGTGTAAGTCCAGTTATGGCTTTCTGCATCTACCTGGTCATCGCTTATTGTTTTGAAGTAGAACCATCCTCCACTGGCTCCGTTGCCAAAGCCGGTAAAGTTGTTATAAAAAGTATTGCACTGATTATCCAAATTATCGGTGTTGCTCCAGTATGCCGGAGTATTCGTGAAGGTATCCAAGGGGGATTTGTCCAGCAAATCGTTGCAACCGGTTAACATCGCCAGCGCTGTGACCCCATATATAAATAATTTCTTCATTGTTCTTAAGTTTTTGAGGTTGTTATAATGTTACCTGGACTCCAAATGAGAATGTGCGTGTAATAGGAGCTATACGTCCCCATCCACCGGCTGTAAGTCCATTGCCTGTACTGATTTCGGGGTCGACTGGAAGGTCATTCCCTTTGTGGAGCAGAAAGAGGTTGCTGCCACTGAAGTAGATACGTGCTTTCTCAATGTAGGCTTTGCGTGTCCACTCTTTCGGAAGGGTATATCCCACAGTTACGTTCTTCAGACGAAGATAGGACATGTCTGTCAAATAGCGGGATTGGGGATAGTAGTTGTTGCAGCCGTTAGCTATACCGGATACGGTACCTCCACTATTATTTGTACCACGATAAAGACGTGGATAACGGTTGCCTTGATTTACCTCATAACCGGTAATGGCGGTATAGTCTGAATTCCAAAGCACTTTGTTATAGCTTGTTTGGTGGGAATAGATGGCTACGTCGGCATGTACCATGGCGGGAAGGTTTAGGGAAGAAGTCGTCCAGTCCTCACGTTTGCCTACACCTTGGAAGTAGAGGTCAAGGTCGATACCTTTCCACGCTCCGCCTAAATGGAAGCTGTATTCGTAGCGTGGCATAGAGTTTCCGATGACTTTCAAATCGCCGTGGTCGTCTGCTGTGCCTTTTCCACCGTCAATCTTGCCATTGCCGTCCAAATCCTTGAACTTGACGTCTCCCGGGCCGTAATGGAAATTACCGGATTCCAGTCCTGCCTGGCTTGCAATGCCGTTTGCATAATTCCATGAGCCGTCTGCATTTTGGCTGGTGAAGTCTTTTTCCTCGAAGTAACGGTCGGTTTCAAAACCGAAAATGTCACCGTAGGTTTTACCGGTGTAATAGGTGCTGAGCAGTTTGGAATCATTGTCCCACTTTGTTACTTTAGTCTTGGAGTCACCGATGTTGAAGTTGGCATATACGTCGAAGTCGCCGAAGGTATGGCGCCAGTTCAAGTTCAACTCCCATCCACGTGTACGTAAGGTACCGGCATTTTCATAAGGAGCAGAAGCACCCAGAGTGTTCGGCAATACTTGTGCCGGTGCCAGCATGTCACGATTCTCACGTTGGAACCAGTCGAAACCTATAGTCAGTTCGTCATTCAAGAGACCCAGGTCAAGACCTATATTGAGGGTGCGGATACGCTCCCAGGTCAAAGTACTTGATACCAAATCCGGCATGTTATACATGGTCAGGAGATTAGCGTTGGCATTATTGTTTTCAATCCAATAGATATAGCCGGTACTTTTATTGTTCAACCGTTGGCTTATTAATTGTTCGAACATGTAGTCGCCCACAGCCTCGTTGCCGATTTCGCCAAAAGAAGCACGCAACTTACCATTGCTGACAATATGTTTCAGTGGGGCGAAGTAGGCTTCTTCGGAGAAGCGGTAGCCGATGGATGCAGAAGGGAAGAAGGCCCACTGGTCGGTATGGGGGAAACGGGAAGAACCGTCGTAACGTCCGTTCAGTTCCAATAAATAAATGCCTTTGTAGTCATAATTGATACGGCCGAAATAACCGGCAGAAGCGCGGGATGTATGATTCCAACTCAAATCTTGTCCATCCTTGCCAGCCATATTCAGTTCGGGGTATCCCTCTTGATCGTACATCACATTGCGGGTACCATACAGATATTTGTATTCCTCTTCTTCTGCGTTGACACCTGCCATTACATTCAGGTTGTGTTTTTTGGCAAATGTTTTGGTATAGTTTACGTATGCGTTGGCCGTCCATGTGTTCTGTTTGGAAAAGTCTCTCCAGATACCGCTATTGCCTTTAGTGACGATGTAAGAGGGTACCGGTTTCCCGCTCCAATTGATGCCGTAAACGGAGTTGTCCTGCGAACCGCTGTTCATATTCTGAATGGCATATGTAAAGTCTGCATTAAGGGTCAGTCCTTTAACGATTTCAGCTTTCAAGAAGGTGTTCATACGGGTTAGGTCTGTTGTCACTTCACGATCGGCAGCTTGCTTCTGCATGGCCATGACGCGTGTGTCATAGCCGTCGATTGTGCCCGAAGGAATGAAATAAGAACCCCAACGCCACAAATATTGGTAGGTGTTGGCCCATGTGTCCGGGCGTTTATAGTTCTTACGACTATAGTTGATGCGTGCACCCACCTGTAGCCAGTCGTAAACATTAGTGGTGACATTGACTGAGGCATTGTACTTTTTTAGTTCGTCCGGGTGAATCTTCATCTGTCCTTGCTTTTCGTTGTAGCCGAAAGATAGGTAGTAATTGGTCTTACCAGATGTTCCTTGTATAGAAACATTGTGGCTCATGGAAGGAGCAGCTTTGTTGAAGTAGATGTCCTGTACATCCCAGTCAGCATAATAAAAAGGAGTGCCGTCCAATACGATATAGTCACCCACGTTACTATCGCTTTGGTAGAGGTTCATAGGACGGTAGCCGGTCTTGCCGCCGTTCTGTTGCTGCCACTTTTCGGCGTAAGGTAACAATTTGTCGAAATACATACCGAACAATTCAGGCATACCGGCACCACCGTTCATACTGGCTTCGATACCCATCTTTAATTGTGTGGGTACATCGGGATAGTCCGGCAGGTAAGTAGCTTGATCCCATGCAAAATTGTTGCTGTAATTGATGGTAACCTTTTCGCTAGGCTTTGCGCTTTTGGTATTGATTAGAATCACACCGAAAGCGGCGCGCGTTCCATAAATGGAGGAAGCGGAAGCGTCCTTCAGTACGGAAATATTTTCGATGTCTTGCGTATCGAGGAAAGAAATGTCATCCATCGGAACGCCGTCCACTACAATGAGTGGATTGCTGACTTCTCCATTACTCAATGTCCCCAAACCACGTATACGCATGGAGGCTGTCTCGTCGATGGCACCACTTGTGGTGAGAATGCTTAGTCCCGGAACAGCCCCTTGCAATGCTTTGGCTACATCTTGTTGTGGACGACCTGCCATTGTCTTGTTTAAGTCCACTGTAGAAACTGCTCCTGTCAAGTTAGCCTTCTTTTGTACACCGTAGCCTACTACTACTACTTCATCCAGCATCTCGGTATCTTCTTTCAGAGTTATTCTCATCGTTTTGGCTGCCTTCACTTCTTGTGTCTGATAGCCCACAAATGATATTTTTAGTGTTGCTCCCGGTGTTACGGTCAATGTAAACTTACCGTTTAGGTCGGTAATTCCGCCGTTGGTAGTCCCTTTCTCAATGACATTGGCGCCAATAATAGGTTCACCTTTTGTATCTACAACTGTGACAGTCACAGAGATAGATTGCATCTGTTCTTGTACTCCTTGTGAGTCGTTGGATGCTGTTTGGGCAGCCATCACGTTGCCGCTACTTAATAACAGTGAGCTGATTGCCACTGCTGTGAGGAGTTTGCTATGTGTTAGTCCTCGTTTTTTGTGATCTTCATTCATAAATGATTGATGATTTGTTGTTAATTAAATACTTCTTAAATTTAGGGTAAGGGTAATAAGGGCCGAATAGTGAGACTATTCAACTTGCAGGATTGTTTCTTTTTCCATAGGCATTTTCTCTTTTTAAAGG